>JBGTHE010000037.1:0-2153 GCA_041746335.1 Lysobacterales bacterium
GGGGACCTGAAAATCTTTGCAATCAGGACGGCCGTGCCATAGCCCACAGTCAAAATCAGCATCGCTGAGTAACGTTTCAGGTATTTACTCATAATCTCAGTTCGGTAAGCGGTCTGCGACAGCCCCGTATAAGCGGCTTGGGTACCAACGGCCGTCTATAGACAATTCTATATAAAACAATATGATGTATCTTGCCAAGTCCCTGCCTTTGTACGACAATGCTCCTCGGCGCGGTTCACGACAGCGTAAAGGGCACGATCGATGCCGGCAAAGCATATCTACCTGATGAGCCTGGCTGCGTCCGGCAAATCGTCATTCGCAAGCAATCACATTCAGTATAAAGGCTATAGCGTTGTGGATTTCGCCCAGCGCCTGCCTGGACGAAACCTGTTGGCAGTCGCACTGCTCTACGTCTGCCGGCCCTTTCCGGCCTTGCAATTGAAGCTTCGCCAAAACAAACGGCTTAATAAGGTTGGACCGCACTATTACTTTGACGCCGTCGCTGATTTCATGCGACATCACTACGGGCCATTGGTCATCATGGGACGGCGCCTGCCACCTCATGTGTTGAATGATGAAGCTTTTCCATCCGCTGCACTTGGCATAGTTATGATTCCGGAAGAACAGCACCGCCGCCAGTGTGAGAGTCGACGTCAGGAATTGCGCAATCCATTGCCATTTTTCGATCACTGGACAACCGACTTCGATAAAGTAAAAAAGTTACGTCAGGACATGACGGATTATGCCGAAAGCCATGGTATCGGTGTCTTCGAAAGCTTTGCATCCGCCATTGACTCACTGTCTGAAAGCTGCCGCCCAAAAAGGTTGGACATTGACTAGCAGCCTGTCGGAGTTAGGCTCATCTGCTGCGGCGGATGGGAATCGGTCCATATTTCCCTTCGTCCTCGTTAAATAGTCACCACTATTCGCCTCGGACGAACGAAAATCTGTCCTCGATTCCCACACGCCTCGCGACGATGTCCTAAGTCCGACAGGCTGCTAGCGAACCTGAGAAATGCGCTCGTACATATTCAACGTCGCCCAAACAACCGAATCGGGATGATAGCTATCCATCGCCTTTTGTCGAGCATATGCACCCATCTCTGCTCTCTGATTCTGGTCTTGCAGCAATTCCCCGACTTTGCGGGTGATATCCGCGATGTCATTCGGTTCCACCAGGTAGCCGGCCTTCCCGTCTTCAACCATGGTTGGCATACCGCATACTCGTGACGTAACCACCGGAACACCAGCCGCCATCGCTTCTGCAATTGCCATGGGCGCATTCTCCTGCAGCGAAGGCAACAGAAATACGTTCGCTTCCGCGAGTTCCTGCCTCAGCACATCCTGCCCCACACGGCCGAGCAACTTGACACGGGATTCGAGGCTGGATTTCTTAACGAGTTGCCGCACTTCTTTAAGGTAATCTTCGTCCGACAATGCACCAGCTGCGTGCAGACTCACATCCAGTCCCTGTGCAACAAGATCGCGAACTGCCTTGATTGCGGCTATAATATTTTTCCTGCGATTGATCCAGCCGGCGAAGAAAATTCGGCCATCAACGGGCTGGTTTTCTATCTTGAAAAACTCAGGGCTGATAGCATTTGGAATCTCGACAATCTCCGCGCGGCTGAATTCTGACAGCTTCTTTGTAACGTATGGGGCAATGGATATGATATGTACATGGCTGCCTATCCCCTTACGCTCCGCAAGCCTCCACAATGGTGCCCGCAACCACCATGCATATTTGCGCTCGGTGACCAGATTCAGGCTGTCAAAGCCATGCACTGTAAACACAGTCGGAATATCCCGGTAGGGCCCACCGAAACCGTACGTCTCCTGAAAATGCACAACGTCCGGGTTGATGCTACGAATGCATTGGTCGATGTGCCTGCGGCCAGGTCCGCCGAACACATCGATAATCATTGGTCGTGCGCTCGCACGGAGGCGATGAACCGTTGCAAATTCATTCTTTTCCACGGAATCGCCAAACTGGTCTTTTTCAAGTGTAACGACATGCAATTCGACACCTGGACGAGAAGACAATCCTCTGACCAATCCGACAGTCGCAGACTCAACGCCTCCCTTCGGCTGGTCTACGTGTTCAGGAAACCTGCTGAACATCGCAATTCGCATCGAAATCCTCTGATCCTTGA
>JBGTHE010000038.1:0-1965 GCA_041746335.1 Lysobacterales bacterium
ACCAACGATGTGTCGGTGAGCTGAGTGGAGAGAAACGTCAGCAGTTCGATGGTCGGCTTGATCGATCGTAACCGATCCGCCGAATGGTGCAGATAGAGCACGCCGCTCGGCAAGTCTTGCCTCCTGAAATTTTGCTCGACAAGTTCGGACTCTGCAGTCTCGGGCGGGAGCTTGTCCACCCACTCCTGTAACTTTGCGTCGCCCCGATCAAAGATGAGATACTTCGGTTCTACCGAAGGCGGCGCTTGGCCAACGATACTAAGGAGGATCGACAGTGACAGGTGTAAAACCATGTACTCTCTCCCAGTTATGTTCCCATGACCTGCCCCTACGCGCTACCCCCGAAAGCTGGTACTCAATCCAAGTTTCAGCTCCGAGCTCCATGTCATAGACCGCCTTCCAATGAATAGTGTGCATCGCCGGAGTTTCCGTTGCCGGAAGGTAAAATGTATATTCAACGACGCTATCCTGCAAGGGAGTAAACTTCGAAGTCCATGTAGGGTCCGTGAGTTCCGTCGGTTCCGTAGGTACCAGTGTAAAAATCTTCTGGCTGAACTCAACGTCTTTGTGAGAAACCGGTGACATCGCTGGACTAGATGTAGCGTTCGGGAATGATCTGAGTGGCATCAACATTTCTTCAGATGTCAGGAACGTATATTCATCGTCTTCAATCAAAGTCCAACTGGGGTCCAATACTGATGCCATCGTCGCTGCAAATATGAATGGAAGCATGATCAGGTTGCCAGCATACCGCTGGAAAACGCATATTTATCGTTTCAGGCTGAATAAATGCTTTTGCCGCAGCAGATTTCGTTGCAGAGGCCTCAATTACTGATGCGTATTTTTACCTTCGTGACGTCGCGTTTTCGGTTGCCGTTCCAAGCTTCGACGACGAGTTGGTGGAGGCCGTTGGGATATTGCGCGGTGTCGAAGGAGGTGATCCAGCCGGCCTTTGTGGTGGCGGTGTGGATGAGTTCGTCGCCGAGTCGGAATTTGATGGTGAGGCCGCCGGTGTGGTGCTTCATCCAGGCCGAAAGTTTGAGGACGCCGGAGACGGTTTGGCCGTTTGTGATCGGCATCGGCTGGTCGGGGTGGACTTCTTGGGTGGGCTTCGGCGTTCCGTCCACGGGTTCCAGCGAGACGCGACCGATGCCAGAAAGGCGGGCGACGCGGGTCGGTTCGCCGGAAAGGAAATAGGGGGTGTCGATGATTTCGCGGTAGGTTTGGAGCACGTTGGGGTTTTGGGTTACCGAATAGTTGTTGTTCATCCGGTGGGCGAGCTCGAGGTTGTTGCCGTTGAAGTAATTGATGCACTTGACGCGGGGGAAGATGCGGGGCAAGGCGAGGTAGAGGCTGCTGATCGCGCGTTGGGCGAAGGGGACTTGTGAGCGCTTTTCGACGGCGGAATAGTGGGTCGCGCCGAATTCGCCGATCATGATCGGTTTGCGCTTGCTATACGTGCGGTAGATCGGCTCCAGCATCTCGATCGGGTGGATGTGGCCGGCGGGCTGGCTTCGATCTTGGTTGAAATAGGTGACGGAATAGAGGTTGACGCCCACCCAATCCACGACCGGGTCCGGGTGCCGCTCGATCGAGAACATCACCGTGTACGGGTCGATGACGCGAATCGATTTCCAGTGCGTGAACGACTCGAAGCCAGGAAATCCTGTCTTCTCATCCTTCATGCGGCTGAAGGTGAACGCCACGTCGGCGGCCGTTGTGGGTCGGCCGTCGTGCCAGAAGACGTCGCGCCGGATCTTGAATACGACGGCCGTGTCGCCGACCATCCGCCATGATTCAGCCAGGGCGGGCGTCAGGCTTAGATCCCGCGCGTAGCGAACCAAGGGCAGGAACAACGCGTTGTTTAGGAACTCCAGCGTCCATGATTCGTTGGCGATCAGCGAATTCATGGGCTGCAACTCGTGCGCGCCGGCTATGACCACGGTACCGCCGCGCTGTGCCATG
>JBGTHE010000039.1:0-10664 GCA_041746335.1 Lysobacterales bacterium
GACTCACTGCAGCTGTCACGATCATCTGCGGGACAGTTCAACGCCTGCTGCCTGAAATTTGCGATATGGTCATCCACCTCAGCAATCCGCGAGTTCGGCAAACTGCAAGCCGTCATCAGCAGGAGCACCACGACAAGTCCAAACAGCCGAGAAAGTTGCGCGATTTGCTTCAGGCGCTCTATGAATTGCAGACAGGTCTTGTTTCCCGCAACTATGGCTGACCTCATTGACTAGTAACCTGTAACAGCCAAATGGAAGTAGCAAGGCAAAGGGATGGCGGTGTCTGGTGCCGGTCTGGTGTGAGGCCGACAGCCAAAGCTATCGGCCGAATGAAGACCAAGCCAGGTGCTGTCAGACCGAGCCAGGCGCTTTCGATTTGGCTGTTACAGGCCACTAGCGAGCAACTGGAAGCAATGTGGAGTCAGACAGGCCTGGTGTACAGCATATGCGCCAATGTAATCGGCATCCGGCCGCAATACAGCCAATGACCAGTCGGCGCTGCCTTCACCGTCAAAATCCAGCATGGCCGGAGGCTGCTCCGGATGCATTTCCACCGTGAAACGACACAACTGGTTGGCTATGCCTTCCCCATAGGCCTTAACAACGGCTTCCTTGCACGCCCAGGCACGCAGGAAAGCAGAGTCATATTGCGATTGCGGCAATTGCTGTAAGGCTTCAGCTTCTTCGCTGCTGAAATATCGCCGGGCCAGCCGCAAACTGTTCCTGGTAGTACGATTACTGGGCTCCAGATCAACCCCTACGGGAATGTCTCGGGTGATCCCAACCAAAACACGATCTACACTTTTAGCCATGGAAAACTGCAAAGGGCTGGTGTGGGCTGTTCTGTCCAGGGAAGGCTTACCGCGCCGACTGCGCTGGATAATTACATCCTTTCCCGGCAGGCGCAGGTAGGCACCCAGCAACAGCCGCAGGTAGAAGCGCCGGGCGAAACGCTGTTGACCGATGTTCAGTTTTGGGGGTGCGGCAATTTTCTCTTTACTGAAAGCCTGGCTCAGTGTCAGTGCCAGCTGCCCCAGGTCCAGATACCAAAGGTGCAATTCATCCACACCCGGTAATTCCAAAGCGGGCAATGGCATGGCGCGTGGCATGAATGCCGCTGGCTCGATCCAATATGCTTGCTGACTATCCCCTGACACCATTTGAATCTCTTGATATCCAGTGTGTTCTGGTTGTCTCGCGGCCAGCAATACTGGCAGTCTAGCCCAAGCATGCACCGGAATGAAACGACCGCCCGGGCGGACCTCATCAAGTTATTTCATTCCACCCCTTGATTGGGGGGGCGGGCGCCTATAAGTTAATCAAGCCTTTTTTCTGCGAAAACCCGATGAACTTCACTAATGTGGTCATAAAGGGCGTGGTTTCAGTCGATCCACCCGACAGAGTCAGCTCGCGCGAAATCTCTCAAAGACTCGCCCCTACCTTGCAACGCCTCGGTATCAGGGCAGAGCTACTCGAGGAATTGTCGGGCATCGTTGAGCGCCGATTCTGGCCCAAGGACACCAATCCTTCGGATGCAGCCACGCAGGCTGCTGAAAAAGTAATTGCTGAATCCGGCATCGATCGTCAGCAAATTGGTGTGATCATCAATACTTCTGTGTGCCGCGATTACCTCGAACCCAGCACCGCCTGCATCGTGCATGGCAATCTGGGGCTTAGCGAGAACTGTGTGAACTTCGACGTCGGTAATGCCTGCCTGGCTTTCATGAACGGCATGGATATCGCAGCCCGCATGATCGAGCGCAATGACGTGGACTACGCACTGATCGTTGATGGTGAGAACAGTGGGCCCATTACTGAAGCCACCATCGAGCGCATGCTGGATCCGGCCATCGAGGAAGCGCAGTTCCGTGCTGAGTTTGCTTCGCTAACACTGGGCTCCGGAGCAGCTGCCATGTTGATGGCGCGAAAGGAACTGGCGCCCAATGGGCATCGCTACCTGGGTAGCGTGTCGCGCTCAGCCACCGAATTCAATCGTCTGTGTCACGGGCAGATGGACCGCATGGTTACTGATACCCGCACATTGCTGGTTGAAGGCCTGAAGCTGGCAGGCAAAACCTTTAACGTGGCGAAGACTGCGATGGGCTGGGTGGTTTCGGAACTGGACCAGTTCGTCATCCACCAGGTGAGTAAGGTGCATACCGAATCACTGATCGGCATGCTCGGCCTGGATCCGAAGAAAGTGCATGCCATTTATCACAACATGGGCAATGTGGGGCCGGCCTCTGTTCCCATCGTTTTAGCGAAGATCAAGGAATTGGGCAAAGTAAAACGCGGTGATCGCGTGGCGTTGCTGGGCATAGGCTCTGGCCTGAACTGTTCCATGGCCGAGATCGTCTGGTAAATCCAGGGCTGGTCACTGATTATCTACCGGGCCACAAACCCGATCTTCAAGTGGCAATATTCTGACTACCGCATACACCCCACCCGCTGAGTTGTATCCCTTCAGCGGGCAGCGCTTTGCGCAACCTGCCGGCAGCATGCACTATCTGGATGAAGGTCCGCGTGATGCACCTGCGGTATTGATGGTGCATGGCAATCCCACCTGGTCTTTTTATTACCGCAATCTGGTGTTGGCCCTGCGTGATACCCATCGTTGTATCGTGCCAGACCATATTGGCTGCGGACTGTCCGATAAGCCGCCATTGGAAAAGTACGATTATCGACTTGCCAGTCGCATCGCCGACCTCGGACGGTTGATGCAACACCTGCAACTAACCCGGCCGGTGACGCTGGTGGTGCATGACTGGGGGGGAATGATCGCCATGGCCTGGGCAGTGCACCATGCAAAGATGATCGAAAAGCTGGTCATCATGAACACTGCGGCGTTCCCTATGCCCAAAGATAAACACGGGGAAAAGCACCTGCCAGCAGCCCTGGCGCTGGCTCGGAATTCACGCTTGGGTGCCTGGCTGGTCCTGCAATTCAATGCTTTTGCCGGCACAGCTGCCTGGGTGGGGTTCAAAAAAGCGGTCAGTGCTGAGGTACGCCGCGCATACAAGGGGCCCTACAATTCACCTGCCAATCGCATAGCCACCCTGCGTTTCGTACAGGACATTCCCTTGTCTGAAAATGATCCCGGTTTTGACATTTTGCTCAATACGGCGGAACATTTACCGAAATTCAGTCACTTACCTTGCCTGTTGGCTTGGGGGGAAAAGGATTTCGTGTTCGATCAGCCGTTCCTGGATACCTGGCTGGAACTGTATCCGCAGGCCGAAACCATACGCCTGCATGACTGTGGGCATTACGTACTGGAAGACGGTGGCCCACGGTTGGTGGAACGAATCAGGCAATTCATCGCAATCAGGGAAGATGCGAACCATGGACAAACCGTTGAGTAAAAGCTGGGATAGCGACAGTCTCTGCAATGTTGCCGGCGCACTGGCAGAACAAGCCAGATTGCACCCTGACCTGGTGGCGGTGAGGTATCCCCACCAGCGAATTTTCCGCAAAGGGCAATACCGCGCCTGTACGTATTATCAACTGGAACATCTGAGCAACACCTACGCCCGCGGCTTGCAAGCCTATGGCATAGGCCCAGGCGTGCGCACCGCATTAATGTTGCGGCCCGGGCTGGAATTCATCGCGGTATTTTTTGCCCTGTTTAAAGCCGGTGCAGTACCGGTGCTGATTGATCCGGGCATAGGCCTGAAGCCGCTGGAACAATGCCTGAACGAAGCTGCACCGCAAGCTTTCATCGGTGTGTTCAAAGCTCAACTGGCACGCAAGCTGAAGGGCTGGGCAAAAGAAAGCTGCAAGCTGTTCGTCACAGATGGCGCGAGCTTTGGCCTTGGTGGCATCAGTCTCATCAAATTGGCGCGCATGGGCGGCAGCGGCCAGGACATTCTTTACGCTGCCAAGCCAGATGAGATGGCTGCCATCCTGTTTACCTCGGGCTCAACCGGGTTGCCGAAAGGGGTGGTCTATCGTCACCGCCACTTCACAGCCCAGGTAGGGCTGCTCAAGCGCAGTTTTGAAATCGAGCCGGGTGAAGTTGGCCTGTCTACTTTTCCGCCCTTCGCACTTTTCGACCCGGCGCTGGGTATGACCACCGTGGTGCCCCGCATGGACCCCAGCCGGCCCGCTGACGCAGACCCCGAGCACCTGGTGAAAGTCATTAATGATTTCCAGGTCACCAATGTCTTTGGCTCACCTGCCCTGCTGAATAATCTCAGCCGTTACTGCGAACAGCAGAAGCTGCGGTTGTGGAGTATCAAGCGGGTGATTTCAGCGGGAGCTGCCGTGCCGGTGGCCACGATCCGTCGCATGGAGATGGCACTGGCCAACGATGCCCTGGTGCATACGCCTTATGGCGCAACTGAATGCTTGCCCGTGTCCAGTGTCAGCAGCAAGGAGCTGACGCAGAAAGTAACCGATATGACGGAGTCGGGGGAAGGCATCTGCGTCGGCAAGCCGGTGGCCCCCAACCGCGTGCGCGTGATTCGCATTACTGACAACGCCATCGCGGACCTGTCGGAGATCACTGACATGCCGCACGGTATGACGGGTGAAATCCTCGTTTCTGGCCCCAGCTGTACCGACACCTATTGGTCGCGCGATACTGATACCGAGCTGGCTAAAGTGAAGGGCGAAGGGGGCACCATCTGGCATCGAATGGGTGATGCAGGGATTCTTGATGGCCGAGGCTGCCTGTGGTACTGCGGACGCTTGTCGCAACGGGTTAATACCGGCACCGAAACCCTGTTCCCCGACCAGGTGGAGGGCATCTTCAACCAGCACCCTGATGCCGCGCGCACTGCGCTGGTGGGCGTAGGTCCGCAAGGCGCACAAATGCCCGTGCTGTGCGTTGAATTACTGGGCAAGCTGGCACCGGTTGATATGGAGCGGGTGCATTACGATCTGCTGCAACTGGGCCAGGCCTTCCCGCTCACGCGCAGCGTACGCACCGTTCTGTTTCATCCTGGGTTTCCAGTCGATACCCGACACAACTCCAAGATTCACCGCGAAGAACTGGCTGAATGGGCCCTGCAGAAGATGCAGCAGGGCTGAAGTGGGTTTCGAAATAACTGAACATGCATCGCGAAGCGCAGCGTGAATCACTGCTTCGCCGCATACCTGTCGATTGATTTCACGACCGGGCTTACTGCCCGGATATCAAAACTGTGAAAATACTGGTTACCGGTGGCGGTGGCTTTCTAGGTTCCGCCATTTCGCGACAGTTACTGGCACGAGGCGATGAAGTCTTAGCGCTACAGCGACGCCCCGCTGATGAACTGGAGCAGTTGGGGGCACAGATCGTTTGCGGTGACATTCGCGATCTGCCTTTGCTGCTGGCGTCGGCACGTGGCTGTGACGCCATCATTCACACCGCCGGCAAGGCCGGAGTCTGGGGTGCGTTTGAAGACTACCAGCGCATCAACGTCCTTGGCACTGAGCAGGTTATTCGAACTTGTCGCAAGCTGGCCATTCCCATTCTGGTGCACACCAGCTCTCCCAGCATCACCCATGCGGGCAGGGATATCGAAGGCGAAGATGAATCCATGCCCATCGCCACGAAGTTCCTGTCGCCCTATCCGGCTACCAAGGCCGCAGCGGAGCTGCTGGTGCTGGATGCCAACAGCGAGAACCTGCTGACCACCGCCCTGCGGCCACATCTGATCTGGGGACCGGGTGATCCTCACATCCTGCCCCGACTGGCGGCCAGCGTGCGTAATGGCCGCCTCGCTTTACCCGGCGCTGACAAAGTGATCGATACGGTGTTTGTGGACAATGCCGCTCGTGCTCATGTGCTGGCGCTGGACGAGCTGACCGGACGCGCACGTTGTGCCGGTCGACCTTACTTCATCAGCAACGATGAACCCATGCGCCAGGACCAGATCATTCCCATGCTGCTCGAAGCTATTGGCATTGAGGCCGAAGTGAAAAATATTCCTGCAGGTGTGGCGCGTGCAGCAGGAGCATTGTGTGAAAGCCTGTGGAAATTTTTCAGGATCAAATCCGAGCCGCCGGTCACACGTTTTTCGGCCGATCAGCTGAGCACCTCCCACTGGTACAACATCAGCGCCTCGCAACGCGACTTTGGCTACCAGCCACACATCAGTATTGCCCAGGGGCTGGAATTGCTGCGTGCCGATTGGCAAAGGTTGGCTGGTACGAAATAGTACAAGTTCCCTGCCCCGGCCACTGGAACCCCATCCAGTAGCACTCGCAGGCATTTACGCAGGTAGTGGCTGATTAATCCGATTCATCAGAACGTCGATACACCCGATCCATGGGCCTGCCACTGAGCCTTCGCACCAGCGTTTCCAGCCAGCCGTAATGCAACAGCTTGGCGTCTGCCGCAGAAGCATTGCTGTAATGACCTTCATACTTGTGTTTCACCCAGGCATTTAAATCCAACCGCTTTGCGGTTCGGAAGAACCAGTTGTTGATCGGATGAAGCGCTGATTTGAGACGGAATGAAGTGCCGAAATCGATCACGCAGGGCCGCTGTTGTTCAGTCACCAGCAGATTGCCTTTAGATTTGAGATCGCCGTGTGCCACCTGACGGGCATGAATGGCCTGAAGGATTTGCAGGAGTTGATCAAAAAACTGTTCCCTGTCCTTGATTTCGGAATCGCGGTAAGGCTGTCCACGTACCAGTTCCAGCAGCAGGTAGCGCTGATCCAGAAAGCCGAGACATTCAGGTATTCCCGTCACACCTTGCAATTGACGGTAAGCCTGGTACTCGCGTCGCAAGGTTTTCTGCCGGACCCAGAGAACCAGACCGCGACCCATGGCGGTTTTAATGATCAAGTTATGACCATCCTGTTGGTATAAGAGCACCGTACCCTGATTGCTGGTCGCCAGAATATTCTGCTGCTGTTCCAGACTATTCTTGATCCAGCTTCGCAGCAGTTCTTCCGGGGGGGAAGATTCACTCATATTCAACCCATTCAGCATCGATTTCTCGCATCCATCGGAGGCAGATGATAGCCGCTTGCGGCCGGGAATGCGCACTCCGGGCCGCCATCAATCTTTTGATAGCTTCAAGAACCGCTTCGACACCGATCCGTGGGTGCTGTAGCGCAAGCGCCAGCAGCGCGGGCGGCGCTGCTTAGCTTAAAAGGAAGAGGGGATGCCGAAGCATCCCCTCTGATAGCAAAGCGTAAAGGGCCTTTGCCGTCTAGAACCGCTTGTTGAACTGAATGCCGATCGTCCTCGGGCGGTTCGTGAGTTTCGCCGTGGGCTGGCCGTTAGCGGCGGTGATCGACACATCGCCGTCTTCGTTGAACACATTATCGGCGAACAGCGCGATGTCGCCCTGCAAGGCCTCGGAAACGGCGCCAAACCGCAGGTTTACGATCTGCCAGTCGTCCTGGCTGCGTTGGTTGGGGGAGCTGACGGCCCCGGTCGGTGAAATCGAGAAAGGCCGGAACTCGGTGCTCGAACTGCCCTTGTAGGCATACTCACCGCGCACGAAGCCCAACCATCCGTCGGGATCGATCGGCAGCGGGAAGGTGTACTGGGCGGAGGCGCTAAGCGTCAGTTCCGGAATGCGCGGAATCTTGTCGCCCTTGCGGCCGGGAGCGACAATCGTATTCGAAATCTGGTCTTCGGTGAGCTCACGCTTTGGCAGCCAGGTGGCGCCGAAGGTCAGGTTCCAGTTCTCCGTCGGGCTCGCGAACACCTCGGCTTCCAGGCCAGTGATTTCCGCTTCGCCCGCATTGCCGATAAACCCGAACGCGCCGGTCGGATCCTGGCCTGCAACCTGCAGGTTTTCCCAGACAATGTGGAACAGCGACGCGTTGAAGATCATGCGCCGGTCGAACAATTCACTTTTGAGGCCGAGTTCGTAGTTCCACAGCTCATCCGACGCGAAGAACGGCGGGATCGCAACCACACCCTGGTTGTTGGTGCCGCCGAGGCGGAAGCCCTGCGAGGCCAGCGCGAATACTGTGATGTTGTCGCTGGGCTTGGCTGCCAGCTGGAACTTCAGGATCGTCTGGTCTTCCTTGAAGTCCTGCTGGAGCGCCAGCTGTGGGTTGGGCGGGAACAGCGCGAACGGAAATACCGTGAGGCCGTAGTCCGCCTGGTCCACCTCGAACCAGCGCGCGCCGACTGTGCCTTCGAGCCAATCGTTGAAGCCGTAGCTCAATTCGCCGAAGAAGGCGATTTCCTCGATGTCCTTGGTGGCGATGCGGCCAAAGACGCAGGGCAGGCAGTCGACGATGCCAGCGCCCGGGTTGGGTGGCTGGATCGAACCGGGGGGAATACCCGGATCAAATATATTGCCAGTAACCGGATCAACGACGGGCACGTAGCTGCGAAACGCGCTCTCGCGATCCCGCCAGAAGCTGCCCAGCAGCCACTGCACGGGGCCGTCGCCGGTGGAATTCAAGCGCAATTCGAAAGCGTTCTGCTCAAGGCTCTGCTCCTGGTCGGTCATCGCCGGGAACAGGTCCGCGCGAACGCCGGGATCGTTACCCGAAGCCGGGCGGACACCGAGGAAAAACAGGATCCACGAGGAATCGAACTTGTAATCGAAGTCGCGATCGTAATGCGAAGCCGCCGCGGTCAGGTTCGCGAACGGCAATGTCCAATCCATACTGAGCGAGTAGATGGTCTGGTTATCGGGCTTGCCGGTAAAGGTGTAATCGCCGACCAGAAACTTTCCAGTCTGGAACTCGGCGAGCGGCGACACATTATCGCGCCCACCCTGGTCCGTGGACAGCGCGACCTTCTGCGCCCGCGTCAGGCTGCCATCGAATATCGTGTCGAAGGGGTGGTAACGGAAGTCGCCGCCGCTGTCACGATCCTGGTGCCAGATCATCGCGTCGACGGTGACGTTTTCGCTGGCGGCCCAGCGCAGCATGCCGCGCACGCCATACGTCTCGACCCAGTTGATGTCTTTCTGGCCGAGCCTCACATTGTCGACGTAGCCACTGTCCTCGCCGTCATAAGCGACCAGCCGGAATGCAAGCGTATCCTCGATAAGCGGCAAATTCATCATGGCGTAGCCCGCCCAGTTGGCACCTCCATACTTCGTGCCCGAAACTTCACCGCGGACCGAGGCCTCCCGTTCACTGAGATTGGGCTTGTTGGTGATGAAACGCACCGTTCCGGTCTGCGAGTTGGCACCGAATGTTGTGCCCTGTGGTCCACGCAGAACCTCGACGCGCGCTATGTCGTAGATTTTCAGGTCAGTGGTCTGCGAGCCCGAATCAGAGGTCGAACTCTGCACGCCCGGCAGCGGAACTTCGTCGTAGTAGACCGCGACTTGCTGCTGGCCCGCGGACTGCACGCCGCGGATGATGTAGCGCTTTTCACCCGGTCCTGCATCGTTGATGGTCAGGCCGGGTACCTGGTAGGCGAAGTCCTCGAAGTCGGAAACGCCCCTCCGCTGCAGCATGTCCTCGGTCAGCGCCGAGATGCTGGCTGGAATGTCCTGCAGCACTTCATCACCGCGCTTGCGGGCGGTGACGACGACTTCTTCCAGCGCCGAACTGTAAGGCCGTTCCTCCTCGACGGGCTGCGCAAATGCCGAAGCGGCCAGGGTCACTGTGAGCGCGAAGGTGACAGCGGTAAACAAAGCGTGGTGGTGAATTGGTCGTCTGGTGGAGAGGCGATTCGTGTGACCATGCGGGGTGTGCCTGAATGACGTCATTGGACGTACCTCCGGTTCGTTGGTTCGTTGACACGCAAATATAACGGCGGCCTGGCGCGGACCAGGTCGGTCTGAATAGCGATTCTACATTTTATGACTTATTGATAAAAATTTAACACAATCATAATGGCCGCAAAATGAGACGCAAGCAACTTTTTAGTCATCTAGGACTAACGGGTGCCTTGCGCCGCAACGGCAGATATGGGATTACTAAACCCGAACTGTTCATGAACGACCGTAACGAGGGCTTCGAGATGCCCGAAAAAGACAGCGTGGCGCGGACCGGAAGGCGCGCAGGCATACTCGACAGTATGTCGTAGGGCGCACGCCGGCCATATCGGAGTCCGCAGCAGGTTGTTTATGAATAGTTCGGGTTACTGTCCCTTCGCATTGCGGACATTGCGCACAGATTTGGACGCCATATGAAACGCCTAACCAAAGCATTATTGGGTGGACTCCTCGCGCTGGCCTCGAGTGGCGGGCTGGCCGCGGAAGATCTCGTCATCCATGCCGGAACGCTGCTCGACATGCCCGGCAGTCAACCTCGTTCGATGCAGAGCATCATCGTGACCGACGGCATCATTCGGGAGATCCGGGACGGATTCGTGGAACCCGATCCGGGTGCGGAGCTCATTGATCTCTCCGATCGCTTCGTCATGCCGGGCTTCATCGATCTCCACGTCCACCTGTCGAGCCAGACCGGCGACAACCGGGCGACCGATACGGTCACACAGAGCGACGCCGACGTGGCGTTGACCGCCGCGATGTATGCCCACCGCACGCTGCTGACCGGCTTCACCACGCTGCGCGACCTCGGTTCGCGCGGCGAGCCGATCTACGCGCTCCGCGATGCCATCGCCGCCAACAAAGTGCCCGGGCCACGCCTGCTCGTATCCGGCACCTCGATTACGCCGACCGGCGGGCATGCCGACGTCCACGGCTACCGCGCCGAAATTCTCGAAGTGCTCGCCTCACCGACCGTGTGCGACGGCCCGGACGATTGCCGCCGCGCCGTGCGTCAGGCGGTCAGACTCGG
>JBGTHE010000040.1:0-3264 GCA_041746335.1 Lysobacterales bacterium
AACAGAGTCGATTCCGGTAACTCCGAGAGCTATCGTGTTGGCAAGGTCCTTGCTGATTTCCTCCTCCACGGTACCCGTGAGGGTGGCTTTGCCATCCTGCACCTTCACTTGCAGGTCATTGGCGCGCAGATTCGAATTCAGGGAATAGGTGGTCAGTATCTGGGACTCCTGGCGGGCCGCTGCGATGTCCTGACCATGCGAACTTGCGTTGTTGGCGTCGTAAGCATTGCTGGGATTGTTCCGTTTATTGCCATGGTTGCCATTATTGTCATTATTTGCATTGGCTGACTTGTTCGCCTTGTGCGACTCGTCTTTTTCGCAGTCCGAACCTGCCAAAGCGGCTCCACTGGCTAAGGCCAGTGCAAGGGCGATAGAGGAGGCTAATACTGACTTGTGGTATTTGAAATACATAATCTGTTCATCCATGTTGATAAGGGGAATTCCTACACTCAGCCTGAACTTTAAGGCACCGGTAAACAGTAGTCCGTTCGCTGGCGCGCAGAAGGCGCAAATGGTGCGTAATACAATCGTTAGTGGAAACGATCGATTGGGACATTGTGACCGATTGGGCCCGACGCGCCGGTGAGTTTGCTAGCGCACAGAATTTCGGATAAACCCGTGAAAAACTCTGCTTTGAAAGCACGTCGATCGGAATGTGCTAGCCAAGGAGTTTCTCAATGAGCAATCAGAACCAACAGCAAGACCAGCAGCAAAAGCAGCAGGACCAGCAGCAAAAGCAGCAGGACCAGCAGGACAAGCGGCAGCGTCAGCAGGAGCAGCAAGAAGACGGCACTGGCCAGCGGGATCAGATGGGCCAGCAGGACCAGGAGGGTGGTCGCAAGCAACAGTCTGGCCAGCAAGGTCAGAAGAGCCAACTGGATCAGCAGAGCGGCCGCAGTCAACAGTCCGGCCAGCAAGAGCAGCAAGGTGGCCGCGGTCAACAGTCCGGTCAGCAAGGTGGTCGCAATCAGTCCGGCCAGTCCGGCCAACAGGGCCAGCAGGAGCAGGGCGACCGCAAACAATCCGGTCAGAAGTCCCAGCAAAGCCAGCAGGACCAGGACAAGCGGAGCCAACAGACGCCGGGCCAACGCGGTGAGCAGAAACGATAGAGCGAGTGTTTGTCAATCGAGTGTTTGTCACTGAAGGGCCGCCAGCCGACACTATCGTCGGCTGGCATGCCTGCCATTGCTAACCATGTCGTTGTGACAATGCGAAACCGGAGCAATTTACGACGCGTGCGGCATCCATCACCAAGCCAGCAGATCACCATGCTGCTGCAACCTTTGCCCGCAACTCGACAATGCCACAGGCACTTCCATCCGACGACGCAAACCGGAGCAAAGGCAGGCTTTTAGAAGTTGAGGAAGTTTCCCGGTGGGAAGACCTCGTTCACGAATCGTCATGCTGGGACGAACTGGCTGGCGCAGCGATTGAACCCAACGTCTTCTATTCTTCATTCGCAGTACTGGCGGCTATGCGGCACCTGATCCCGCTTGGAGAACCACAGTTCCTGATAGTCCGTGGTACCGACATCGGCGCTCCGAAAGGTGCGGCTGTCTGGTGTGGATTTTTTCCGCTGATGAAATTTCCCCGCTACCAGTCCATTCCCGCCAACACACTTCGGTTCCTAAGGCACGATTACTGCTTCCTCTGCGCACCCTTAATCAGAAAAGATGGCGCAAGGGAGACACTGCGAGCATTCACCGACTGGCTCGATGCCGCGGAATTTTCAGTCATGGAATGGACCGATCAACCTGCCGATGGGCGATACGGCGAATTGCTCACGGAAAACTTTCATGCGCGCGGCAAGCAGCCGTGGTTATCCGGCTCCCACGTCAGGGCTCTGCTCTGTCTGTCTTCGGATGAAGACACCTATATACGAGCCAATCTTTCGGGAGGCAGGATCAAAGAACTGCGTCGCCTCGAGCGCCGCCTCTCAGAGTTGGGGGAAATTCAGTACATCCATGCCACAGATCCGCGAAGCCTCACTCGCTGGATTAATGAGTTCCTGCAGCTGGAACAGGCTGGCTGGAAAGGCGCAGGGCAAACCGCCATGGCCAGTAAGGACGCTCACCGGCGATTTTTTCTCGAGTTTGCGCAGGAGGCCGCACGACGGGGAAACCTCCGCATTCTCGCGCTCCTGCTTGACGGGCGGCCGATCGCGATCAAGTGCAATGTGCTCGCAGAACCCGGATCTTTCGCCTTCAAGATCACCTATGCCGAGGAGTTCGCCAAGTACTCCCCCGGCCAGCTTTTGGAGATCGAGAATATTCGACGCGTGCATGCTGAAACGGGGATCAACTGGATGGATTCATGCGCTGACCCCAAGCACCCGATGATCGATGCCTTGTGGGGGCAACGCCGAACCATTCAGACATGGGTGTCTCCCACGGGACGCTGGGGCCGATTCGTTGTTGCTGCACTACCATTGCTGCGATGGCTCAAACGTTCGCTTCGACCTGCGCGTAAAACAACGGAGAATTCCCGGTGAACAACGCAACTACACACGCCAGCGCGCCCGTTCACTTCGACGAAGAAACCATCCGCCAATCATTTAATCAGACGCCATTCCTGCTGGAACATGAGCTGGTCGGCCACCCATTATTCGAACTTTCGCGATTGATTGAGCTCGCCGCAACATTGCCTGCAGAGCAGGTTGAATACAATTCCGGCGATTTGCCGCTAACCCAGGATCCCCTGAAGACTCCACGCAACGGGCTCTCGATTCAGGAAACGATTCAACGCATCGAAGAATGCCGCTCGTGGATGGTCCTCAAGAACGTGGAAGTAGACCCGAGCTATAAACAACTGCTCGACTCCTGCCTCGATCCATTGATTCGCTTTTGCCCCGACATGCGGACGCGAGAGGCCTTCGTGTTCGTCTCTTCGCCAGGAGCAGTCACCCCCTATCACGTCGACCACGAATGCAACTTCCTTCTGCAGTTGGTGGGTACAAAAACGGTTCGAATACTACTGCCTAACGATCCCACGGTCATTCAGGAGCGGGACCTTGAGCGATTCTATGCCGGTGGGTCCAGAAACCTGTTGCGACTCGACAGCCAGACGGAAGCGAAAGCAACGACCTTCGAGTTGACCCCCGGTCTGGGGTTGCACTTCCCCGTCACGGCACCGCATTGGGTAAAGAACGGGCGAGCCGTTTCCATCTCCTTCAGTATTACCTTTCATACAGGTCGTTCGGACCGCCGCGAAATTCTCTATCGCATCAACCACAAAATGCGCACGCTGGGACTTCATCCACAACCT
>JBGTHE010000041.1:0-3463 GCA_041746335.1 Lysobacterales bacterium
GGAGGTCAGTGGTTGGCCGATTGCCTTGGCCACACCAAAGTCGATGATCTTTGCCTGCGGGGCGCCGTCTGCGGTGTGGACCAGGATGTTGGCCGGTTTGAGGTCGCGGTGGATTACCCCATTCTGGTGGGCGTGCTGAACGGCCAGGCACACCTGCCGGAACAGCTCAATGCGGCCTGGCAAATCCAGGCGGTGCAGGTCGCAATGCTCAGTGATCGGCACGCCCGGGACATATTCCATCGCCAGGCAGGGCCGCCCATCCGGGTTCGCACCGGCATCGAACATACGTGCAATGCCGGGGTGAACCATTCGGGCCAGTGCCTGGCACTCGGCGTCAAATCGCGCCAGACCTTCTTTGGAACTCAACCCCCAGCCCAGAATCTTCAGCGCGACCGGCCGCTTCACTGGCCGCTCCTGTTCCGCCAGCCAGACTTCGCCCATGCCACCGGAGCCAAGCAATCTGATCAGGCGATAATTTGAGGCGGAAAATCCTCGGGTGGTGCCGGGAATCTCTGGCGGCTCAAGAAAGTTCTCCGACATTGACCGGGCTGTTGCCAGCAAGGAGTCCACATCAGCACGGAGTTCGGAATCACTGCCGCAGGCCTCTTCCAGCCACGCCGATTGGCACTCGGGCGGCAGGGTCCGCGCTTCCAGGTACAGTTCCTTGGCTCGTTGGTAGTGGTCAGCCAAGCGGGGATTCCGTGGAGAGCTCGCGCCGCAGCCAGGCACGCGCCGCAGCCCAGTCACGTTCTACGGTAGCTATTGAAAGGCCCAGTGTCGCGGCGATTTCGGGCACGCTCAGGCCGGCGAAAAACCGCAGCTCCACCACGCTCGCCTCGCGAGGGTCGAGTTCGCGCAGCCGTTCCAGGGCCATGTCCAGCTCCACCAGGTCAGCCTGGTCGGGAACCGACGGGACGAAGGCGTCCAATAGGGACTCCGTCTTGCCCTCACCCCGCTTGGCAGAGTTTCGCCGCCGCGAGTGGTCGACCAGAATTTGCCGCATGAGGCGCGAGGCGATGGCGCAGAAGTGGGCCTGGCTCACATCAGACACCCGCTCACCGCCGGAAAGTCTGAGATAAGCTTCGTGGGCGAGCGCTGTCCCCTGCAGCGTGTGGCCTGAGTTTTCGCGGCGCATTTGCGAAGCCGCCATTTTCCGCAGCTCCGAATAAACGCAGGCAAAAAGCTTCTCGTCACTGCCCGGTTCCCGGGCATACCACGCGGTCAATAAACCAGCGAAATCCACAGTAGCCGTCATACCCATTCCAGCTCAGCGCTGCGAATCCAAGTATAGCCTGCGTATGAAGGAGTGGGGGGACCTGGTAAGTTGGGTTCCGGCGAGTCAGGACAGACCTGTAGATATGAAAAACCCCGCCGAAGCGGGGTTTCTCGTTACTGACTTTGAGCGGCAGCTCAAATTACATCATGCCGCCCATTCCACCCATACCGCCCATATCTCCGCCGCCACCATGACTATGCGACTCCTCCTTCGGAGCCTCAGCCACCATGGCTTCGGTGGTGATCATCAGGCCAGCAATGGAAGCTGCATGCTGCAGGGCTGAACGAACCACCTTGGTCGGATCCAGGATACCGGCCTTGATCATGTCAACGTATTCACCAGTCGCTGCGTTGTAGCCAAAGTTGCCTTTGCCTTCACTGACTTTGTTCAGTACGACAGAAGCTTCGTCACCGGCATTGGTAACAATCTGGCGCAATGGCTCGGTCATGGCACGACGGGCAATGGCGATACCGACGTTCTGGTCTTCGTTGATGCCTTTCAGTTTTTCCAGCTTGGCGATCGCACGGATCAGGGCTACGCCGCCGCCAGGAACCACGCCTTCTTCAACGGCAGCACGGGTTGCGTGCAGCGCGTCTTCAACGCGGGCTTTCTTCTCTTTCATTTCTACTTCGGTGGATGCGCCAACCTTGATCACAGCAACACCGCCCGCCAGCTTGGCGACGCGCTCCTGCAGTTTTTCACGGTCGTAGTCGGAAGAAGATTCTTCAATCTGCGCACGGATCTGCTTGACGCGGCCTTCGATCTGCGCGCCATCACCTGCACCATCGATGATGGTGGTGTTTTCCTTGGTGATGCTGATCTTCTTGGCAGAACCCAGTTCTTCCAGCGTGGCTTTTTCCAGGCTCAGGCCGACTTCTTCAGAAATTACGGTACCGCCTGTCAGGACAGCGATGTCTTCCAGCATGGCTTTGCGACGGTCACCGAAACCCGGTGCCTTGACCGCAGCAACCTTGACGATGCCGCGAATGGTGTTGACTACCAGGGTGGCCAGTGCTTCGCCTTCCACATCCTCGGCGACAATCAGCAGGGAGCGGCCCGATTTGGCAACGCCTTCCAGTACCGGCAGCATGTCACGGACGTTGCTGATCTTTTTGTCGAACAGCAGCACGTAGGGGTTTTCCAGTTCAACGCTCATGCTCTGCTGGTCGTTGATGAAATATGGAGACAGATAGCCGCGATCGAACTGCATACCTTCAACCACGTCCAGCTCATTATCCAGGCCGGTGCCATCTTCAACCGTGATCACGCCTTCCTTGCCAACTTTTTCCATTGCGTCGGCAATGATCCTGCCGATTTCTTCGTCCGAGTTGGCAGAAATGGCGCCTACCTGCGCAATGGCGTTGTTGTCGGTACAGGGGGTGGACTGAGCCTTGAGAGCTGCAACCGCTTCGATCACTGCTTTATCGATACCGCGCTTGAGATCCATCGGGTTCATGCCAGCAGCAACTGCCTTCATGCCTTCTCTCAGAATGGCCTGGGCCAGCACGGTAGCAGTGGTGGTGCCATCGCCGGCGATATCGGAGGTCTTGGAAGCAACTTCCTTGACCATCTGTGCGCCCATGTTCTCGAACTTGTCTTCCAGTTCGATTTCCTTGGCTACGGAGACGCCGTCTTTGGTAACGGTGGGAGCACCAAAGCTCTTGTCCAGAACTACGTTACGGCCCTTCGGACCCAGCGTGACCTTGACCGCATTGGCCAGCACGTTAACACCCTTCAGCATTCTGCTGCGGGCGTCTTCGCCAAATTTAACTTCTTTTGCACTCATTACAGTATTCCTCGAGTTCGTTAGGCGGGGCTATTTGCCCCACTGACATAGGTTTTTTGGGTGGGGCAGATTATTTGCCTTCGATCACGGCCATGATGTCGTCTTCGCGCATGACGAGCAGTTCATCGCCATCCACTTTGACTTCAGTGCCAGAGTACTTACCGAACAGCACTGTATCGCCGGCCTTTACGTCCAGGGCGCGGATTTCGCCGTTCTCCAGGACCTTGCCATTACCTACCGACAGCACTTTGCCGCGGATCGGCTTTTCAGCTGCGCTATCAGGAATGACGATGCCGCCTGCAGACAGTTTTTCTTCCTCAACGCGTTTCACGATCACGCGATCATGCAAAGGACGAAGTTTCATTTGAGAATCTCCCAATTTCATGTTGATTTATTCAGAT
>JBGTHE010000042.1:0-3137 GCA_041746335.1 Lysobacterales bacterium
AGTTTATATCACGCTGTTGGCCCTGTTCATCGTGCTCGTCAGCATGGCACTGTTCCTGAGTGGCACTTATGAAACACTGGCTGATTCGTTTCGCTACGGCGCATTCCAGGTGGTTTCGGCTATGACCACCGGAGGCTTCACGACAGCCCCTTTTTCTGAGTGGACCAGCTTCATGCCCACTTTTCTGATCTTCATTGCGTTCATCGGAGGCTGCGCCAGCAGTACCGCCGGCGGTATGAAGGTCATACGTGTGATCCTGCTCTACCGGCAAGCCTCGCGTGAAATCCGTCGCCTGATTCACCCTAATGCAGTGATCCCGGTAAGGGTAGGCGGTCAGAAACCTTCTGATGCCGTAATGGATGCTGTCTGGGGATTTTTCTTTCTCTACATCGCCTGTTTTGCGATCACCACCTTGTTGCTGACCGCTACCGGGCTTGATCCGGTCACGGCCTACTCTACGGCAGCGGCCTGCTTGACCAACCTCGGCCCGGCCCTGGGTGATGCGAGTGCAAATTACGCCAGCCTGCATGACGCTTCAAAAATCATACTCTGCGTGGCGATGTTGCTGGGACGACTGGAAATCTACACCCTGCTGGTACTGCTCTCGCCCGCTTTCTGGCGAGCCTGAAGTTGGCTGACTGGCTCATGGACATACATGCACTGGAAAAAATGCTTGAAGACGGTCGCGACAGCGCCATGTTGCGCCTGAGCCTCGCCGGTGCCTTGCAGCAAAATGGTGATCTGGACGCTTCCCTGATTCACCTGAATTCTGCTGTCCAGCAAGACCCGCAGTACACCGCGGCATGGAAAGCCTTGGGAAAACTGCAGCTGGAACTGGGCGACAGGGATGGCGCACGGCAAGCCTGGCAACAGGGCATTGAAATTGCACAACAACGGGGCGACAAACAGGCACAGAAAGAGATGCAGGTTTTCCTGAAACGACTTGATAAACAAACTGCCCCGCCCGCTGATGCAGCCGATTGAAATTCGATCCGGTGATGGTGTTAGCCTGCCTCTGAGCTGGTTTCCAGCCGGGGATTCGCACTGGAGCCTGTTGTTCCTGCCCGCCCTCGGTATTCAATGCCGCATGTATGAATCCATGGCGATTGCATTGGCTGAAAACGGTTGCTCTGTTTGTTTGATGGAGCAGCGGGGACATGGTCGCAGTACCTTGCGCGCCAGTCGTTCCGTCAATTGGGGAATCGACCATTACCTGCAGCATGACTTGCCTGCCGCTCTCAACTGGATGGCTTCGCAGCCGGAAAGCGCTGCCCGACCTTTGATCATGGGCGGGCACAGTCTGGGTGGCCACCTCAGCAGCATTTTTTCCGGGCAACATCCTGATCGCTTGCAGGGGGTGCTGCATGCGGCTTGTGGAGCGCCAAATGCCGCTGATTTCGCTGCGCCCAAATCGCATCTGATCAGGACGCTGTGTCGCATTATTCCACTGCTACGGCTGGCCCCTGGCTATTTCCCCGGTTCACGCCTCGGATTTGCGGGGCGTGAATCACTGCAATTGATGAATGACTGGCGTGATTGGGCGCTGCACGGCAACCTGAATTACGGGCCGCACCGGGGTTTGCAAGCAGCCATCGCCGCTTACCACGGTGCGATGCTGGCAGTAACTATTGAGGGTGATGAATTCAGTAGCCTCAAAGCCGAACAGCGGGCCATCGCCGGTTTTAGCTCGGCGCGAATCAGCCAGGTTCGTCTGGGCGAAAGAAAGGTGAGATCTGGTGCTGGAGGAGAACGTGGTCTGGGCCATGAGCCGGCAGAAAGGCTGGGGCATTTTGGCTGGGCCCGGAAGTCCGATGCGGTAGTGCACGCCATTGTGCAATGGTTGCAGCGGGAATTCCCTTTGCTGTAGGAGCGAGCGAAGCTCGCGCGAGCGCTCCTAATCGGGCTTGAACGGTGCCGCCAGCCCAGGTACCCGAATCATGATAAAAACGGTTTCTTCCGCATCAGAACCATCAGGCCCATCGCCGAAGGGGAAGTTGTTGTCGTTCACAACACCCAGCCGATCCGAATCCATGATCAGCAGGCTTTCAATGTTTCCAAGGCAAAGGCGTAAACGCCGTTCTGTGCATCGCCAGATAGATTTTCAGGATCACCCATCTGCAGCAGATCAACCATCAATTGTTTGCGTAACAAACCCTTATCATTCACTTCGCCTTGTTTTACCCGATAAATCCGTTTAATCCGCGCGGCTGCGCCCTGATCACCATCGCGCTCAATCATCAGGAATTCGTCATTGCCAAGGTACTGGAACGCGCCTACTGCGTGAGCACCTTCATCCAGCGGATATCGCATCACTGCCGCGGGCTGCTCCGCAGGCAGGAACCGTTTCTTTGCAATATCAAAAGCAAAAATCTCCAAAATGCCGGGACTCCCGGGCAAAGGCTTTTCCAACATGGGATATAAGAGGCCTTTCTCCCGGTCCAGCGCCAAACCTTCAAAGCCGCCGCTGCGAACAACGTTAGCAGGACCAACAGCCAGCGGATTATCATCACTGTGCACCTCAGGCAAGCTGAATGGCGGATCCAGCAATTTCCCGCTGCGGCCGAAATGTAGCAGGAATGGGCCGAACTCATTGCCGATCCAGTAATGTCCGCCTTCCAGCCGTTGCAGGGATTCCGGGTCGAGGTCGGCACCGGTCAGCCAGTGCCGCTGGCGCATACTCTCAGGGACTTCCAGCGTTTCAGAATTCGGGTAGGAATTTGAATCGACCACCCGCGCGAACGGCATGTGTTGGCCCGGGTCCCGCAAAACGATGCGTGATTCAATATGCAATACGCCCGCACCGCCTTCCACCGTTCTGAATTCCGGGCGGATGCGATACAAGGACAACACAAAATCGGGCGAGTTGACCTTGCTGCCATAACCGTTGTCAGCCAATACCAGATAAAGTCCTTCACCTTCGTCGACGATGGCTGAAAAGCCCTGCACCGGCTGAGCATCCGTGTAGGGCGGGCCGGTGAAATTGGTGGCTTTCTCAGCCGGATCCAGAAACTGTCCAGAAGTCGGCCCGGGCACCAGGGTATCTGCAGGCAATCGGGCAATGGCCACAAGCTCGGCAGCCGGCGCTACAGGCAAGATGTTTTCGGCCGACAAAGCCTGGATGGAAACTAACGGCGTGC
>JBGTHE010000043.1:0-4274 GCA_041746335.1 Lysobacterales bacterium
AGGATCCGGTCTGCGGCATGTCGGTTGACCCACACACCGCGGAGCATCGCAGGCAGCACGGCGGTAAAACCTGGTACTTTTGCTCTTCACGCTGCCAGTCGCGGTTTGACGAAGATCCGGAACAGTACCTTGGCGGAAAGCAGCAGCGGGAGGAGTCCGTAACTACGGGAGCCATGTACACCTGCCCGATGCACCCGGAAATTCGCCAGCAGGGACCGGGTGATTGCCCCATCTGTGGCATGGCTCTGGAACCGGAGCAAGTGAGTCTTGACGACGGGCCGTCCGCGGAACTCAAAGATATGTCCCGGCGATTCTGGATAGGATTTGTGCTGGCACTGCCGGTACTGGTACTTGAAATGGGTGGACACCTTACCGGGCTCGATCATATCGTGCGCCCGCAAATGTCCAACTGGATTCAACTGGTTCTGGCGACACCAGTGGTTGCCTGGTGTGGCTGGCCATTCTTTGTCAGAGGCTGGAAATCCGTCGTCAGCCGTAACCTCAACATGTTCACTCTGATCTCCGTCGGTACCGGTGTGGCGCTGCTCTACAGCCTGGTGGCGACACTGGTACCTCAGGTGTTTCCCGATGCCTTTCGCCTGGACGACGGTTCGGTTGCGGTTTATTTCGAGGCCGCTGCTGTCATCGTGGTGCTGGTCTTGCTCGGGCAGGTACTGGAGCTGCGCGCGCGGGAGAAAACCTCGGGGGCTATCAAGGCCTTGCTGGACCTGGCCCCAGCCACTGCCCGCAAGCTTGACGAAGCGGGCGGGGAATCTGACGTGGCCCTTGATCAGGTCAAGGTTGGTGACCGGCTGAGAGTTCGACCTGGCGACAAGGTGCCTTTGGACGGAGAGGTGCTCGAGGGCCGCTCAAACGTGGATGAGTCAATGGTGACCGGTGAGCCTCTGGCGGTCACTAAGGAGGCGGGTGGCCAGGTGATTGGCGGCAGCATCAACCAGCAGGGTAGCTTCATCATGAGAGCCGATAAAGTCGGCCGTGACACCATGCTGTCCCAGATTGTACAGATGGTCGCCAGTGCCCAGCGCAGTCGTGCCCCCATCCAGGGGCTGGCGGACAAAGTGGCGGGTTGGTTCGTTCCCGCCGTTATCGGTATTGCGCTCATTGCCTTCGTTGCATGGTCCATTTTCGGACCGTCACCGCCTATGGCGTACGGCCTGATCGCAGCAGTCAGCGTATTGATCATTGCCTGTCCTTGTGCCTTGGGTCTGGCAACCCCCATGTCCATCATGGTCGGTGTAGGTCGTGGAGCGCAAAGCGGCGTACTCATCCGTGACGCCGAGGCCCTGGAGCGTATGGAGAAAGTGGACACGGTTGTCGTGGACAAAACCGGCACACTGACCGAAGGCAAGCCTCAGGTGACCAGGCTTGTTCCCGCCGAAGGTTACACCGAGGAAGACTTGATGCACTTGGCTGGTGGTCTGGAAAAAGGCAGTGAGCACCCGTTGGCCCACGCCATTCTCGAAAAAGCCAAAGGCATGAACCTGAAGCTGCCAGACGCTGAAGACTTTGATTCTCCCAATGGCAAAGGGGTGACTGGCAGGATTGACGGCCAGCGGGTGTTGCTGGGTAATCGTCTGTTGATGGAGTCGGGAAATGTCGATACCTCTGACTTTGAACGTGAAGCTGACCAGCTCCGAAAGGATGGGGCCACTGTGATATTCGCAGCCGTCGATGGGAAAGTCTGCGGCTTGCTGGCCATTGCCGATCCCATCAAAGCAACCACTGAAGCGGCCATTTCGGCCCTGCAGAAAGAGGGGATACGGGTGGTAATGCTGACCGGTGATAATCGCACATCGGCCGAAGCGGTTGCCCGGAAACTTCATATCGATGAGGTGGAAGCGGAAGTGCTGCCCGAAGACAAGGGTAAAATTGTCCAACGTCTTAAAGACCAAGGCCGTGTTGTGGCAATGGCCGGTGATGGCGTAAATGATGCACCTGCTCTGGCAACGGCCGATGTCGGTGTGGCCATGGGGACCGGTACCGATGTGGCCATAGAAAGTGCCGGTATTACCCTGCTGCGGGGCGACCTGATGGGTATTGTAGAGGCTCGCAGGTTGTCTTTGGCGACCATGCGCAATATCCGCCAGAACCTGTTTTTTGCCTTTGTCTACAACGCTGCCGGTGTACCCATCGCAGCGGGAGTCCTGTATCCGGTTGCAGGAATCCTCCTCTCTCCAATCTTTGCGGCGGCGGCCATGTCCTTGTCCTCAGTCAGCGTCATTGTCAACGCCCTTCGTTTAAGAGTGATCAAGTTGGGGGAAGCATAGCTAGAGGTCTAGCTGCATAGGCCCGAGGAAATGTGGCTGGTCCGGGCCGGGGGCCGGGTATGGACGGCAGTGGCTTTCGCCCCTGCCGTCCGCTCAGTTAACCATGCCGAATGTGGTTAAAGGCTGGTTTGCAATTACCTGGCGTAGTAGGACTCGACGGTCGAGTTCCAGGTAGCGTCAGCCATATTTGGCCAATGATCCTTGTCGAAACCCGGTGCGTTCTTCAAGCGCTCGACATCTACGTCGAGCATGAAACGCTTGTTTTCCTTGTCCTGCTTCAAGGCCTTCCATGGAATAGCGAACAGGCGATCACCCATGCCCAGAAAACCGCCCGATGCCAGGACTGCGTAACGTATCTTGCCCTCAGTTATATCGAGCATAACGTCCTGAATCTTGCCGAGCTTTTCATCCTGCATGTTACAGACGTCGTCGCCGGTAATGGTGTCGGCACTCAGCAACGCTCCGGCCTGCAGGTCATCGGTGGCGTCGTGTCTGCTCTTCGATTGTGTTGTTGAATAGTTCATTTCGTCTCCTTCTTCTTGGCGTCGCTCTTGATATCTCCGTACTTGGCTTCAGCCTTACCGCCGTACTTCTCGGCTTTACCCTTGTACTCCATACTTTTGTCGCCGGTCACCTTGCCGGCAACCTCTTTGGCCTTTCCCTTCGCCTCGTTCGCACTACCTTGGACCTGATTCTTGTTCATAAGCTGATCTCCAGATGATTGGTTCTGTTCTGCCTCTTGCCATAAACTCATGTTGATGCAGGGTGAAGGCCCCCAAGATAGTTGAATCTCGATGAAGGGGTCTGTGCGTTGCCTAACTTAGATATCTGTATCTTTTATCGGGTGTGTCGTAAAAACACATCTGATTAGAACCGGTTTTTTTGGCTTTATACATGGCCTGATCCGCGGCTTCTAAGAGGGCGACAGGGGAGGATGCGTCCTGGGGGTAGAGCGTAATCCCAATGCTCGCGGATATCTGGACAGACTGTTGTCCGATGTGGAAGGGCATTGCGAGTGCATCAATAATAGTCTGAGCCACAAGCTCAACATCCTTGCGCTGCTTGGAGCCGTTGAGAATTACAGTAAATTCATCGCCGCCCAAACGGGCAACCGTATCGTCCTCCCGGAGACAATCAGTGAGGCGCTCTGCCACGTCAGACAGTAAACGGTCCCCCGCCTCATGGCCGAGCGAATCGTTGACCTCCTTGAAGCCATCAAGATCCAGGAAAAGCACGGAAAACGTCAGGCTACCCCGCTTTGCATGTTTAACCTCCTGTTCCAGACGATCCAGGAAAAGGCGTCGATTCGGCAACCCAGTCAGAAGATCATGATGGGCGTTGTGCCATATTTTTTCTTCGGCGAGCGCCTGTTCGGTAATATCCCGGAAAATACAGACAGTCGCTTCGGTGCGTTGATCCTCGTCCAGTACGGGCGCAAGCAGATACTCGAACCTTTCGCCCTGGCCAGAAGCAAACGTGTGGACGAATTTACCTCGATAGGTGGTCTGGTCAGCAATCACCTTTTCAAGATTGTGATGGAAGTCCGAGGCGAACGAAAACCCGAGATCAAAGGTGGATTTGCCGATGATCGCCTCAGTCTCCAGAGCGAATAGGTCGGCGGTGGCCTTGTTTGCATAAATAAATCTGCCTTCGAGATCCAGCACATAAATCGGATCAGGCGATGCGACCAGAATGGCGCCGAATAGCCGCGTTTGCATCTCTTTAACGGTCGCATACTGCTCCAGCGATTCGGCGACGGCCTGGTCTATCGCTTCATGGAACCTGGTGAGGTCTTCAAGCTGCTGGCCGGTAATCGTTGGGTAAGTTTTAGTCCAGTGTGACACCACGCTCGCACGCATAGCTCGAAACTCTGAAATTGTCTCCATGATGCTGAAGCCACTGGTCTGTCGATCATCACCGTGCATTTCTGCCGCAGACTCCCCTTCGTCCTTCGGCCCACAGCCTTTGGATTTGGCGGCCTGTTCT
>JBGTHE010000044.1:0-6813 GCA_041746335.1 Lysobacterales bacterium
TGTGAGGTGATCAGCACAAAGGCTGAGACGATGCAGACCATGATGGCTGACAGCAAAGCGCTGAAAAGTATGGGGGCAAAACGGGCGGGAATGTGCATTTCTTTCTCCGGGATTTGGGTGAATCAGGCAAGGTGCGGTGAAGGGTTAAAAATTTCACTTGAAGTAAAAAGTTTGAAACAGCCAGCCGGACCAATACAGGCCGAGGCCAAAAATTGTGTGGGTGAGGATGCTTTGAATTCGAGCCCGGACGGGATGGCTTGCATGGCAGGCGGCAATGCCGAGGCCCATAGCAGGTTGCATCACCAGAAAGGGTGCCGCAACAGTGGCGATTCCGACGATCACAGCGGGAATGAGTCTGGGTTGTTGCAGCCACGCGGAGCCGCAGATACCGATCAGCAGAGCAGCAAAAGCAATGCCGACCAGATACTGTGTTGTCCAGCCTATATACGCTTCGCCACGAACGAAAGGGGCTGACGCGATGGAGTCGTGAAAGAAAATTCCGTTGCGCATATGGGCGACCCAACGGCCTATCAGCCCGTAATCAGGTAATGCGATTCCGAACCTTGAGCGAACAACGGACCACAAGTCCGTCACAGCCGTTGCGCCGATCCCTATCAAAGTGATGGCGGTTAAGTTGTACAACCATGTGCTCATTTTGCGGCTCCTATAATTGTCTTGGTGACAAAGTGACGCTATCCTACAACTTCAAGTTCACTTTAGGTCAAGGGCTCTATGATCGATATTTCTGCAGTCGCCAAACATTCCGGTTTACCGGCCTCGACTTTGCGCTTTTATGAAGAAAAGGGTTTGATCCGTTCGGTGGGCAGGCGGGGTTTGCGGCGCCTGTTCGCCCCAAATGTGTTGGAACGGCTGGCGCTTATTGCCCTGGGTCGATCGGCAGGATTTTCACTGGATGAAATTGGTCGCATGACGGGCACGGATGGGTCCCCAAAGATTGACCGGGAGCTTTTGTCAGACAAGGCAGACGAGCTGGATCAGTCGATACGCAAGCTCCGCGCGATGCGCGACGGTTTGCGCCACGCGGCCGTGTGTTCTGCCCCCAGCCACCTGGAGTGTCCCAAATTTCGCCGCCTGATGGGGCTGGCTGTGGCAGGAGCCAAAGACGGGAATACCAAACGCAAGGCGGTGCGAGCAAAGCGGATTCGCAAAGAAATGCCAGCAAGAAATAAAACGCGAGGGCTTAAGCTATGAATTGCTCACGAAGTGAAGTCCTGGTGTGTGGAAAGGTGGTTGAAGTTCAAAGAGGTGGAGTAGCAATGTATAGCCGGAACTTTCTGATCATTTCTGATTTGTGCTGTTGGCACCATCATGCGCTCAACATCCGCAATTGTGCTTTCTCACGCTCAGAAATCACCAGATCCCGCAATGCCGTCATGAATACTTGAGCTGCAGGTGAAGGAGTATTGTGCGCCCTGCGGGTGATGCCGATGGGCCGGAAGGTATGTTCCAGGCGAATGGGTAAAGTGGTCAAAAGGCCCGCTCCCTGATCCAGCTGTACCTGGTGCGCTGACAGTAGAGCGAGGCGATCACTTTCCATCAGCAGGCTGCGGGTCATGGATAGAGAGCCTGTTTCAACAATCTGGCGGGGTTCGGCGGACCCATGCAGTTCCAGGAATCGATCGAACAATTGCCTCGCCGGAGTTGCCTTGAGCGGCAAAATCCACCCGTAATTCAATATGTCTCCCACCGAAACTTTCGACCGTTGAGCCAGCGGGTGATGCGCACCACAAATCACCGCCAGCTCGTCCTGCAGTAGTTCTTCCGCCAGCAAGGGTGAATCGGCACCGTGCTGACGTGTAGCGCCGATGATCAGATCAATGGCGCCGCTGCGCAGCGCACGTTCCAGCACGTCGTAAGGACCTTCGCGTGTGGCAATCTGCAGATACGGATGCTGCTCCAAAACCCGGTGGATGGTACGGGGAACCAACACGGTCCGCGAATACGGCAATGTTCCAATAACCAGCCGGCCTTGAAGGGTGCCATCCATGCTGGCAATTTCATCCAGGCCGTGCTGGATCAGCGAAAAAGCCAGCGACAAATGACTCGCCAATACGTCGGCATAGGCCGTGCTGCGCAAGCCGGCAGCACTGCTTTCGAACAAGGGCAATTCAAGCAGGCTTTCCAATGTGCGCAGAGAATCGTAGATCGCAGCTCGCGTGAGGCCCATTTTCTGCGCCGCGCGCCCGACATGACGCAACTCGTGCACGGCCAGAAACGCACCCACCCGCTTGTGGCTGACCTCGAGAGTAAACAAGGGATTGTGTTGCTGCTGTGGCGTTGATTGCAGACTGGAACGATGGCTGCGCGCAGCCTGTTCCAGCTGCAACTCAGCTTCGCGGATGCGGTTCACCAGCAGCTCACCATAAGCCGTGGTCTCCACGCCGTGTGCGTATCGGTCAAATAGCGGCACGCCAAGCTTCTGCTCCAGCTCGGCCAGAGCTTTGGACAGTGCGGACTGGGTGCGATTGAGCGTTTCGGCGGCTGTTGTGAGGCTGCCACTGTCAGCGATGGCCCGCACGCAACGCAGCGACTTCAGGCTGAGATCGGCAAGCGCAAGTTCTGCCATGTTATCGGGAAGAATGCACGTACAGGCTATTCAGGATGCTTTTCAACATTCGGTACAGCAGTCCTTAAATCTGAGACGCGTTTCACCATAATTCATATATGTCATTCTTTAATTCCGGATGGGCAAACGCGCTTTCAATATCAAATAAAGCGTTATAGAACAGGACATTAGATCTGAATTCTGAACATGTATAAAAGTATGATAATGTGGAAATCATGCGCTCATCGTGCTCGAATGAAAACTGTTATCAAGCAAAACTCATGAATAGTCAAGCCGATTCCATCTGCGGGCTGTCCAGGAAGGACCAGAATGATGGTAATGAAGTGGAATTGGTCCGTAACAAAGGTATCTCCTTATGGCAGTAGTCGTTACCCAGATTGAGAGAGTGGAATCATCGATTGCTACCGCATTCAAGCAACTGGGTGTTGCAACCGTTCATGAAGCCCAGGGCAGAACTGGCTTGATGGCTTCATACATGCGTCCGATCTTCCGCCCAGCGCATATCGCAGGCACAGCGGTCACTTGCGAAGTTGCGCCTGGTGACAACTGGATGATTCATGTGGCGGTGGAACATTGTCGGCCAGGCGATGTGCTGGTGGTGGTTCCGACCAGCCCCTGCGAAGACGGATACTTTGGCGATTTGCTGGCGGAGTCGCTGCGTGCACATGGTGTGTTGGGTCTGGTCATCGAAGCCGGTGTTCGCGATATTGCCACGTTGACTGACATGCGCTTTCCGGTCTGGTCGAAGGCGGTTTTTGCCCAGGGAACCGTCAAGGAAACGATCGCCAACGTGAATGTCCCGGTGGTGTGTGCGGGAACGTTGGTCAATCCGGGCGATCTGATCGTGGCCGATGATGACGGTGTGGTGGTGGTGCGAAGGGCCGCGGCATCGGGTGTGCTGAAGAATGCCCTGGCCCGCGAGGCCAATGAGGCGGAGAAGCGCGTCCGCCTGGCAGCCGGGGAACTGGGTCTGGATATTTACAACATGCGTGATCGGCTGGCCGCCAAGGGATTAAAGTACATTGAAACGCTGGATGACTCCGGGCAAGTGGACCCTGGGCGGGTGAAGCCCTGAATCATGCAAGCGGCCATTCCCTGCAGCCTGATGCGCGGCGGTACCTCCAAGGGTCTGTATTTCGAGGCAGCGGATTTACCGCAGGACAGCGGCCGTCGTGACCGAGTGTTGCTGGCAGCCATGGGCTCGCCCGACGAGCGTCAGATTGACGGCCTGGGCGGGGCACATCCACTCACCAGCAAGGTTGCAGTTGTAAGTCGTTCGAATCGGAATGACGCTGATATCGACTACCTGTTTCTGCAGGTTTTTGTCGATCGGGCGGAAGTCAGTGCCAGCCAGAACTGTGGCAACATCCTGGCTGGCGTTGGCCCATTCGCTATTGAGCAGGGCCTGGTGCAAGCCACCGATGGTTTTACGGATGTGCGCATTCACATGGTTAACACCAGCGGAATTGCGGTTGCCCGTGTCTATACCCCGCAGCGACAGGTTGAGTATGCCGGAGAGGCCCGTATCGATGGCGTTCCCGGCAGAGCTGCACCCATCATGCTTGAGTTTCTCGATATTGCCGGCACCAGCTGCGGCGCGCTCTTGCCTACCGGCAACGTGATTGATCGGGTGGATGGCGTTGAAGTGACCTGCATTGACAATGGCATGCCGGTGGTCATCATTCGTGCTGCCGACCTGGGTAAAACAGGTTATGAAACACCCGCAGAACTGGAAGCCGATGAGGGCCTGAAAGCTCGCATCGACTCAATACGGCTACAACTTGGCGAGCGGATGAATTTGGGCGATGTGACCAACAAAACGGTGCCCAAGATGTGCCTGGTTGCGCCGGCGCGTGATGGCGGAGTTATTTCCACCCGAACCTTTATCCCGCATCGTGTGCATGAGGCCATTGGTGTGCTGGGCTCAGTCAGCGTAGCAACCGCTTGTATGCTGCCGGGTTCGGTTGCGCAGAAAGTTTCAGGTTTGCAAGTCAGGGGTGGCAGCCATGTGCTGGAAGTTGAGCACCCCAGCGGATTTTTTTCGGTGGAGATTGAATTAGCTTTGGAAGGCCAAACGAAAGTATTGCGCGCAGCCCTGCTGCGAACCGCTCGACTATTGATGCGAGGTGAAGTCATGGTCCCGAGCGCGGTTTGGGATAGTGGAGCGTGAAGGCGACCGAACATATCTGCCTTCTGGGTCTGGGCGAAGTGGGTAGTGCCCTGGCGACTGGCCTTTTCACTCAGAACGGTGCGAAACTGACCGCCTGGGACTACAGGTTCGTTGATCCTGCCAGCACAGCCTCGCGACATGCTGCGAATCGTCCCTGGCTTGAACTTGCAACAAAAGCCGGAGCCGCAGCATCTGGCAGCGACCTGGTCATTTCTGCAGTTACAGCCGCGCAGGCCTTGCCAGCAGCTGAATCGATCCTGCCGTCACTGAAGCCGGGTGCATGGTTTCTGGATCTGAATTCCGTATCCCCCGGGACCAAAAAACGCATAGCGGAGACCGTCGAAGCGTCAGGCGCGAGATTTGTTGAGGCAGCGGTTATGTCCCCTATTGCTCCGCGCTGTATGGCATCGCCCATCCTGCTGGGCGGGCCAAGTGCTAAAAGGTTTTTACCCATCGCCCAGGCGCTGGGATTTACCGGCATGAGTTTGAGCTCTGCCAGCATCGGTAAAGCTGCTGCCACCAAGATGTGTCGCAGCGTAGTGGTCAAAGGCATGGAGGCTGCGCTTACAGAGTCTTTGCTGGCGGCGCGTTACCATGGCGTAGAGGAAGAAGTAATAGCTTCGCTGGAGGAGATGTTCCCGCACCCGGATTGGACCCGCCAGGCGCGCTACATGATTTCGCGTTCATTGGAACACGGCGTTCGCCGTGCGGAAGAGATGCGCGAAGCGGCGAAGACCGTTGCAGAGGCCGGCGTTCAGCCACTGATGAGCGAAGCAAGCGCGCAGCGGCAGGACTTGTCGGCGCAATTTTCTTCCGCGCTTGAAGAAAGCGAATTTGCTGACATGCTCGATTCGATATTGGCCTTGAATCAAGCCGCTGGCCAAGAGGACCATACAGAGAGAACGACGGGGAGAGCAGGCCCATGATTATCGATTGCCATGGCCATTACACCACTGCGCCTGCGCCGCATCAGACTTATCGCGAAGACCAGCTCGCAGCGTTCCGGGCCGGACAAGCCTTGCCCCAGCCTTCACCCATCAGCGACGACGAGATCCGCGAAAGCATCGAGAAGAACCAGCTCAAATTGATTCGTGAGCGCGGCGCCGACATGACCATCTTCTCCCCGCGGGCCTCGGCCATGGCACATCATGTGGGCAATGAGGCGGTATCCCGTGAATGGACTGAAGCCTGCAACAACCTCATCAAGCGGGTGGTAGATCTCTATCCAGATTACTTCATCGGGGTATGCCAACTACCGCAGTCTCCCGGTGTGCCGATAGAGAATTCCATTGCCGAATTGGAACGCTGCGTCAATGAACTGGGGTTTGTAGGCTGCAATCTGAATCCGGATCCTTCGGGCGGTCACTGGACCTCGCAGCCCCTGACCGACCGTAGCTGGTACCCTCTATTCGAGAAAATGGTGGAACTCGACGTGCCGGCCATGGTGCATGTTTCGGCCACCTGCAACCCGAACTTTCACTCCACGGGTGCTCATTACATCAACGCCGATACCACAGCCTTCATGCAGTTTCTTGAAGGTGATCTTTTCCGTAATTTTCCTGACCTGCGCTTTATCATTCCGCATGGGGGCGGCGCCGTTCCCTACCACTGGGGTCGATATCGTGGCCTGGCGGATATGCTGAAACAGCCGCCGCTTCGTGACCATGTGATGAAGAATGTGTTCTTCGATACCTGTGTTTACCATCAGGCGGGCATTGATCTGCTGTTCCGCGTAATCGACATCGACAACATCCTGTTCGGTTCTGAAATGGTGGGTGCGGTACGTGGCATCGACCCGGAGACCGGGCAGTATTTTGACGACACCAAACGGTATGTTGATGCTCTGGATATATCCGCTGCCGACAAGCAGAAAGTATTCGAAGGCAATGCACGCCGTGTGTATCCAAGGCTCGATGCTGCATTGCAGGCCAGGGGACTCTAGTGAGTAAGTTCCAGGCCGATCCCGACTGGCTGCCGTTTCACCCCTCACCGGCCAAACCGAAATTCACCTTGCCACCCGGTGCGTACGCGACCGTTCTCATCGAAGAAATCGAAA
>JBGTHE010000045.1:0-3894 GCA_041746335.1 Lysobacterales bacterium
ACGCATGCGCGAAGCCATGGTGCATTCCCGCAACCTGGTCTCGATAAGACTTCTGCGAGATGCAGGACTGCAATTCTCGCGGGAGTATGTGAGGCGCTTCGGATTCGACGATGGCGATCTGACCAAAGATCTTACCCTGGCTCTGGGCAGCGCATCCGTACCTCCTTTGTCCATGGCACGGGGCTACGCAATTTTTGCCAATGGCGGCTTTCTTGTGGAGCCTGTTCTGATTGATCGCATACTCGATTCCTCGGGCGACCTGGTTTACACCAGCCCGATTCCGCGCTTGTGTGACCCCTGCGAGCAGACAGCGGATCTTGTCACCGATCCGAAGGCCACAGAACCTCTTGAGGCGGAACTCATCGAGCCCGAATTGAGACCACTGGATCTCAGCCGACCTCGAGCTGGTATGGATCCCAGTCTCGCTGCCGGCCAGCTGGCACCCGTCCGTATCGAAAGCGAACCGGTAACAGCTCCACGGGTGATCACAGAGCAGAACGCCTACCTGGTTCGTTCCATGATGATGGATGTAGTGCGCCGAGGCACGGGCGCCAAAGCTATGGAGCTGGGCCGTAAAGACCTGGCTGGCAAAACTGGAACCACCAATGAACAACGCGATGCCTGGTTTTCCGGATACAACAGCGAAGTTGTGACCACCGTCTGGGTAGGTTTTGACAACCACGATCCCCTGGGCCGACGCGAGCTGGGTGGCGCCGCTGCCCTGCCTGTGTGGATCGATTACATGGCTGTCGCATTGCAAGGTGTGGAGGATCAACAACCCGTCATGCCATCCGGCCTGGCTCAGGCGCGCATCGATCCGGAAACCGGATTGCTGACAAGGCTTGATAATCCGGACGCAATCATGGAAATATTTGCAGCAGGCAACCTACCCGCCATGGAAGCCGAAACCGTAGGAGAGAGCGAGAATGCCTCATCAGCGGAAAGCCCGTACGAGATCTACTGAGAGTTTCCATTCCACCCGAAGCCAGCGCCGATTGCAGCTGATTCGCGCCCAGGTTGCTGCTGAAGCAGCCCGCATCATTGCCACCGAGGGGCTGCATGATTTCCATGCCGCCAAGCGCAAAGCCTCTGAGCGCATCGGTATCAATGAACGACTGGCCCTGCCCAGCAACCTGGAAGTGCAAGACGCATTGATCAGCTACCTGAACCTCTACGGTGGCCAGCAACACCAGAATAATCTGCTGCGATTACGCCTGGCTGCACTCGAAGCCATGCGCATGCTACGGGTGTATTCACCCCGACTGACAGGGCCGGTGCTGGATGGCTCTGCCGGCCCGCATAGCCGGGTAACCCTGCACGTATTCTGCGATGCGGCCGAAACTCTTGTGTTTGATTTCCTGGAAAGAGGCCTGCTTTTCCGGCAGGAGCAAAGACGCATGCGCCTGAGCGACAAAGATTACCAGCTTGTACCGATATTCCTTATTGAAGTGGGTGGCTGCACGGTTGAATTGTTGGTGCTGGACAGCATAGCCGTGCGCCAGGCACCACCCAGCCCGATCGACGGCAAACCACTACAACGGGCCAGTCTATCTGACCTGGAAAGAATGTTGGATTCGAATTCGACGGCGGCTTGAAAATGTTCATCAAGGCTTGCACTGCAAAATTCTAGATTGGCGCCAGCTTAAATTCTGTGGACCTGCGAACTTTCGCAAATCTCGGTGCGTTTCTCGGCGGATTGGCAATCAACGTCTCGCTGGTCTACCTGGCTGGATTGGCAGTCATCGTCTAGCTGGTCTATCTGGCGCTCCAGGCGATGGATCAAGCTGCTGCCCAACGCTGGCAGCAGTTCGTCGCGGGGAAGTGATTGACGCCGACGGAGCAGCGTAAGGACTAGCGCTTGTTGAGCGGCGTATAAGCCCGCTCAGTCGGCCCATCATAAACCTGCCGTGGACGGCCGATCTTGGTTGGGGTTTCAGTCTGTTCCAACCACTGCGCCACCCAGCCCACTGTTCTGGCAATGGCAAACATCACAGTGAACATGCTGACGGGGAAACCGAGCGCTTTATAGATAATTCCGGAATAAAAATCGACGTTGGGATAAAGTTTCTTCTCAACGAAATAGTCATCTTCCAGCGCTATGCGTTCCAGTTCCATGGCCAGATCCATCAAAGGATCCTTGGCTCCCAGCTCTTTCAGCACATCATGGCAGGCGACACGGATGATAGACGCACGCGGGTCGTAATTCTTGTAAACCCGATGACCAAAACCCATCAGGCGGAAGGGGTCCTCCCGGTCTTTTGCTTTGGCGATGTACTTTGGCACATTGGCCACGCTGCCGATCTGGTTGAGCATGGTCAGCACGGCTTCGTTGGCACCGCCGTGTGCTGGCCCCCACAGAGCTGAGATACCGGCTGCTACGCAGGCATAAGGATTGGCCCCGGTAGAACCCACCAGGCGCACGGTAGAGGTGCTGGCATTCTGTTCGTGATCGGCGTGCAGGATGAACAGCAAGTCCAGAGCGCGGGCCGCTGTCGGGCTGACCTCATAGTCTTCCGCCGGCACCGAAAACATCATGTGCAGAAAGCGCTCGCAGTATCCCAGCCGGTTCAGTGGATACGCTGTCGGCCACCCCATGTGATGCCGATAGCAAGCCGCCGCGATGGTTGGCATTTTTGCGATCATGCGGGTGGCTGCCAGCACGCGGTGTTCCGGATTATTCGGATCCATGCGGTCGTGATAAAAAGCCGCCAGTGAGCCCACCACTCCGGCCATCATGGCCATGGGGTGTGCATCGTAGTGAAAGCCGGAAATAAAAGTGTTCAACTGCTCGTGCACCATCGTGTGGTAAGTGATGTCGTGCTCGAACTGAGTGAAATCCTTTGCGCTGGGCAAATCACCCCTGAGCAGCAGATAGGCCACTTCGAGGAAGGTACTGTGTTCAGCCAACTGCTCTATTGGATAGCCGCGATAACGCAATATGCCCTTATTGCCATCAATGAAGGTGATCTTGCTGGTACAGGCTGCAGTGGCTGTAAAACCCGGATCGTAGGTGAAATAACCCAGTTCGCCCGGCAGGGCTTTGATGTCGATGGTGGGTTCACCTTCCGTGCCGGTGATGACCGGCAGGTCAATGCTCTTACCTGCTGACTCATCCGTCAGCTTCACTGTCTTTCCTGTCACTGGATTCTCCTTGCGTTTGCCGACTTGAGGCAGACGGGGCGGGATGACCAGCCCTTTGGAACTATCCATGAGGCCAGTAGCTATCAGCCCGGAAGTATCTCACAGCGAAGCAATGCGGTTCCAGTTCCCAACTCAGAATTGCGGCGGGTCTGACGTTATTGCCAGTGTGAAAAGCGACGGAGCAAAATCAACGGGCCAAAAAAATACCCGCCAGGTTTTTACCGAATGTCCGGGGCGGGTATTTTTCAGCTGTCTCTGATGGATCAGGGCAGCCTGTGTTTTCGAAATGCTACTTGGTGTAACGCTTCTTGAATTTGTCTACGCGTCCACCTGAGTCCAGCACTTTGTGTTTGCCGGTGTAAAAAGGGTGCGATGCGCTGGAAACTTCGACCTTCACCAGAGGGTATTCCTTGCCATCTTCCCACTTGATGGTTTCCTTGGTATCAATCGTCGACTTGGTCAGGATGGTGAAATCCGAGGACAAGTCCTGAAAAACGACTTCACGGTATTTGGGATGAATGCCAGCTTTCATGATGAATTCCGTTGGTAAGGCTTGCGAAAGACCGCGCAGTTTACTGATCGTTGCGTTGGTTTGCAACCGATTTTACCCGGGAGTGAGGGTTTCAGCAGGCAGGAAAAGGCCCTGGATTTCATTGCTGAAGCGCCAGCCCAACTCGGTGGGAACCAGATAATCCCCCTGTCGCAGCAACAATCCACGATCAACCGCCTCTCCTGCCGCTCGCTCAAAGCTTT
>JBGTHE010000046.1:0-3788 GCA_041746335.1 Lysobacterales bacterium
AGCCTCATTCCTGGCCATAACCGTTTTCAAACTGCCCTTCCCTTTAATCATTATCGCGGCGGCTGTGGTAGGGATAATCGGATCCCGCCTTGCGCCCGCGCAGTTCAAATTGGGCAGCAGCCACGAAGATGGGAACAAACACTTTGGCCCCGCACTGATTGACGACGATACGCCGCCCCCAGCGCATGCCCATTTTTCCAGATTACGTTTCATAAGTTTTCTGTTTGTTGGCCTGTGGATCTGGCTGACTGTCGTGGGACTGCTGATATTTCGATTTGGCGTTGATGGCGTGCTCACTCAAATGGCCTGGTTTTTCAGTAAAGCCGCCCTGTTCACCTTTGGAGGCGCGTACGCAGTGTTGCCTTACGTCTACCAGGGTGGCGTTGAACATTATGGTTGGGTGACGGCAACACAAATGATTGATGGATTAGCACTGGGTGAAACCACGCCCGGCCCATTGATCATGGTGGTCGCATTTGTAGGCTTTGTTGGTGGCTGGACCAAGGAGATTTTTGGCCCGGACGGCCTGGCTCTGGCCGGCATGGCCGGTGCGTGCATCGCGACTTTTTTTACTTTCCTGCCGTCTTTCCTGTTCATCCTGATCGGGGGCCCGCTGGTTGAAGCCAGCCGAAATGAAATCCGCCTCACGGCACCACTGGCCGCCATCACTGCCGCAGTGGTCGGAGTGATTCTCAATTTGGCTGTCTTTTTTGGATGGCACGTTTTGTGGCCTGAGGGGTGGCAAGGAAATTTTGATTTCTATTCAGCAGCAGTGCTGGTGATCGCTGGCTGCCTGTTGTTCTGGGGTAAGTCGGGCATCATGTCGGTATTGATCTTTGGTATGCTGGCCGGGTTGGCGCATAGTGTGTTCGTACCCGTTTAACCCGGACCCAAGACACCAACGTCCTCCATGATTCAGCTTTGCAGATATTACTCGTCACATGGTTTTGATTTGCCCTGATTTTTCAGTGAAGGCCTGCAGCATCGACTGGCCACCACTTCAGGAAGGAAAGTCAACAGGTCGCGAAACACTGTTGAGTAGCGAAACAAAATGCACAGGAGCCTGAACGCATGACACAAATGTTAGGTGGAAATTGCAGTTGCGGTGACCTGCGTTATCGCCTGCTGGATCAACTTTGATCCTGCAAAGCTGCCATCTCAGCTGGTGAGCATGAACGTCCAATCTGCCTGGCTGGTGCTGGTCATTGCAGGACTGTTTGAAGTCGCCTGGGCTATTGGCCTCAAGTACACGGAAGGTTTCAGTCGGCCGCTGGCCACTTCTTTGACGCTGGCTGCCATGGGCATTAGTGTCTGGCTGCTTTCGATTGCGATGAAATTCCTGCCAGTAGGAACTGCCTATGCTGTCTGGGTGGGCATCGGCGCAGTTGGTACTGTTGCTCTGGGCATCTGGTTGTTTGATGAACCTTCGGATGTTTTACGCATGGCCAGTGTTGCCCTTATCATCATCGGCATCGTCGGGCTCAAACTGGCGTCCAGCTCTTAACCGGTTTTTTTCATCGGAATTCAGCTCATGGCCACCAAAGCAAATTCGATTTCCCTGTCTGGTCGTGGATTGTGTCTCGGCGTGCTTTGTTTGGGCAGTCTCGTTTTCTGCAATGTACTGCAAGCCGCTGAAACCGTTCGCGCGCGTGACCTGGGAATTCCCTTTGAAGGTCAACCCGGGCCTTTGAATGCGATCACCGATATCAGCGGGCTGGAAGTGGGGCACACCACTCTGATCAGTGGAGAAGGTCCCCTCGTGGTCGGTAAAGGCCCTATTCGCACCGGCGTAACTGCCATCTTTCCTTTGGGCAAAGTACGCATGGAAGGCGTGGCCGCCGGGCATTTTACCTTCAATGGCGATGGCGAAATGACGGGCAGCCGATTCATCGATGAATTTGGCGAACTGCACGGCCCCATCCTCCTGACCAACACTTTAAGCATAGGCGCAGTTTCGCAGGCGGTGATCGAATGGAACCGGCAAAACATCACGCTTGAGGATGAACTGTATTCCCGTGGGCTGCCGCTGGTGGCCGAAACCTGGGATGGTTTCCTTAACGACATTTATGGCCAGCACGTGAAGCAGGTCGATGTATTTGCGGCTCTCAACCAGGCCAGCAGTGGTCCGGTTGCTGAAGGCAACGTTGGCGGCGGGACTGGCATGACGACGTTTGAATTTTCCGGAGGAATCGGGACCGCCTCACGAATCGTCAGCACTCAATGGGGTGAGTTCACGCTCGGTGTGTTGGTGCAGTCGAATTTTGGTCGCAGGCCGGAACTGCGAATCGCAGGCCTGCCCGTCGGCAACTTGATATCGGACCTGATGCCGGAAGAAGGTGCGGAGCCGCGTATCTCAGGCAACTCCATTATTGTGGTGATTGCCACAGATGCACCGCTGATCCCAACCCAATTAAAGCGACTGGCAAGGCGCACAACGCTGGGCCTCGGCCGTGTTGGAAGTAACGGCCACAGCGGCTCCGGGGATATCTTTCTGGCCATCTCCAGTGCCAATCCCCTGACCGCGTATTGGGGCAAGGACATCAATGAACTGCGCATGTTGCCGGATCTGAATCCTCTGTTTGCCGCCACGGTACAGGCCACAGAAGAAGCGATTATCAATGCCATGGTTGCCGGACGATCGCAAAGCGGGGTGGACAACAACCGCATTTACGGAATACCACACCAACGACTACGCGAGTTGTTCAGCAGCGAAGCGAAGCGGACTCACACGGCAGGAAACCAGACTGAATGATCGGTTTTTTTCGCCAGCATCCCATTCTGGTGTCTGCGGGTCTGTTGATACTCAGCAATGTGTTTATGACTTTCGCCTGGTACGCGCATTTGCGCAATCTGGGTGGCAAACCGTGGCTGATTGCAGCACTGATAAGCTGGGGCATTGCCCTCTTTGAATATCTTCTGCAGGTACCCGCCAACCGGATCGGTTACACAGCATTGAATCTGGGCCAATTGAAGATCATGCAGGAAGTGATCACTCTGGCGGTGTTTGTGCCTTTTGCGTTTCTCTACATGAAGGAGCCATTGAAGCTCGATTACCTGTGGGCTGGCCTGTGCCTGGTAGCGGCCGCCTGGTTTATTTTTCGCGGTAATGGTGTCAATTGAGAACGCTGTAACCTCGATTGCGCAAACAGTTCTTGATGACTGTGGCCTTTTCTTCATCGGCTTTGAAGGCGCCCGCGGAACCCCCGCCAGCAGCGCCATAGGCAGCTGAATAAGCGATGTCTGAAACGTCACCAGTAATCACTGAAGTCACCACGCCAACAGCCGCACCCGCAGCAGCACCTGCCCCGGTTGATTTTGCAATCTGTTTGCCAGTTTGCACTTGCTCAGCAATTTGCGCGCAATCTTGAAGATCAGCCTGATACTGCACCATGTCGACTCCTTTTGAATCGATGATGGGCTTGCTGGCACAAGCGGAGGGCAGCAGACATATAAAGCTAACCAGGGCAATTTTTTTTAACTGTGGGTCTGCTGTCATAGCCTTCCTCCCGATTTCACACCTATCTGTGCATTGATCATGTTAGCGTTACAATACAGCAGTATAAACTTCGTGGTCCTTTCTCACCCATATGAATGCACTCGGCAAACTTTTTCTGAAGGGACTCGCTGTCGTAATCCCGGTAATACTGACGCTGGCGATACTCTGGTGGTTGGCCGGCGGGGCAGAAAAATTACTGGGTGGCTTGTTGTTGCGATTTCTGCCTCAAGGCTGGTATCTCCCTGGGATGGGCCTGGTAGCGGGCCTGGCGATCACGATGCTGATCGGTTTG
>JBGTHE010000047.1:0-5153 GCA_041746335.1 Lysobacterales bacterium
CAGGCTGTGCAGGTGCTCAGCTATGAGTTGCGTATGGCAGTCATCAGTGGCGGTGACGAGCGACAGGCTGCTTCACCGGAAGCTCCGGATTGGCAGCCGGTGGATGGCCTGCAGATGGAGCGCTTCTATCAGCATCTGGAACAGACCTTGCTGGATGTCCGCTTTCTCAATCCAGCCCAGCCGAAAAAGCTGATGATGAGGTTGCGGCGCCTGTTCAATCGCGCGCGTCCGGATCAAAACGAGATCAACATCCTGCGGGGCATACTTACTGCGAGTCAGGAGGCCAGCACTTTCCGGCAGAAAGCAGAACCGGATTCCGATCTTCCTGAATGACTGGCCTGAATGACTGGCCTGAATGATTGGCCTGGATGACTGCTCCTGAATGACTGACCAATCGCAACGCGCCTGACCCCCGTTGCCCCCTGTTGGACTCGTACGGGTCAGCGCAGCTTACGCACGTAAGGCGGTATTGCTGTCCCCTCCGCCAGGTCCGGCGCTGGCACCGGCTTCCCCGCTTTCGTTTGCAATGGCACCACTCCGGCCCAGGCGCGAGACTCCAGGTCTTTGGCCGGGTCGTCCGGTGGCGCCTTGCCCACTTTCACGGTAAAGGTTTCCAGTGGCAGTGACAGCAGCATGGTTGCGTTGATCTCCTTGCGGCTGGATGGCCGTATGTCCGCCCTGCGACCGGGCAGGAGATGGTCTGTCAGCAGATTCAAACCGCGTTCCTTTTGATCAAACGCGGTCACCGATTCAGCAACCCCGAATATCATCACGCTGCGGTAATGCATGGATGAATTGAATGCGGAGCGTGCCAGCACCAGGCCGTCTATATGTGTGATGGTCACGCAACAGCGCAAACCGGAATCCAGGTTTTTCATAAGGCGGCTGGCAATGGAGCCATGCAACAGCAAGTGATCGCCATCCCGTGCCATGGCCATCGGTAACACGTAAGGTTGTTCTTCCACACTGAATCCCACATGACAGACCTTGGCTTCGTCGATGATGTCGCAAGCCAGCTGGAAATCCTTACTGCCTTTCTCACGCAAGCGGCGGAAACGTGTATCGGGTGCGGTGGTCATAAAGTGGAATCCTTTGAATGGTTCGAAGGATACTAGCCGCAAATCCGAGTCATTGTCAGCAGATTATGAAAGGCGAGAAAACCGATTTCAAAAGTTGGGCATTGAGTGTCTGCAAGGTGATACAGGGTATTCCACGCGGACATGTGCTGACTTATGGGGAAGTTGCGCACCTCGCGGGGCCGGGGGGTTCCGCCAGAAGAGTGGCCATGGCCATGCGCTACGCGCCTGCCGGTGTAAAGCTTCCATGGCACAGGGTCATCAATGCGCAGGGAAAAATTTCTTTCCCTGCAGGCAGCGCGGAATACCGCGAACAGAAAGAAAAGCTGGAAGGCGAGGGCGTCAAATTCAAGGATGGCCTGGTCGATCTGAAGCGGTTTGGCTACCAGGGCGCATTGGATGCTTTGATCTGGGGCATGCCACCGGCTCCCAAAAACCGATCCGCTTCTGAAGATTTTGATGAGGATTCACATCATTGATATGCCCGCCATGAAGGCTCATTGGAAAAAACTCAGATCACACTATTGGCTGGCTCTGGGTTTTGATTTAATTGCACTGCTGATCGTGCTGTGGGCAATACATGCCTGGCAGGCGAGTGATTTGCCCCTGGGGGAAACGTCTCCTGCGACAGCCTTGCCCTTGCTCGCCAGCGGAATGAAATTCGACGCCGTTGAATCGGGCGCTGCAGGCGTGGTGTATTTTTTCGCGCCCTGGTGCACGATCTGCAAACACAGCATCGGGAATCTCGATCAACAATTGCAGGACGGTTCCATAGCCTGGGCTACGGCAGTTGCGTTGGACTTTGCAGACGAAAAGGAAGTTGCTGAGTTTGTTGCCGGCACCGAAATCACTCTGCCGGTTTTATTGGGTTCAAGACAAACTGCGGCAGACTGGAATATCCAGGCTTTTCCGACTTACTTTGTCATTGATGCGAAGGGAAATATTCACAGCCGCTCGGTGGGCTATTCCACATCACTCGGGCTAAAGCTGCGAACCTGGCTGGCTGATTAAGACTACTCAGCCAACAAGGCCCTGGCGTGATGGCGCAGGTGATCTTCGATAAAGGTGGCGATGAAATAGTAGCTGTGATCATAGCCTTCCTGCATGCGGAGGGTCAGCGGGTAGTGGCTGGCGATGCAAGCCTGCTCCAGGCAACCCGGCTTGAGTTGGTCAGTGAGAAATTGATCATCCAGGCCCTGATCGATCAGCAAAGGCACTTTCTTTTCGGCTTCGCCGATTAACAGTGCGGCGTCGTATTCCATCCAGGTATTGCGGTCATCTCCGAGGTAAGCTTCAAAAGCCTTTTGTCCCCAGGCACAGTTTGAAGGGTGACAAATGGGCGCAAATGCCGATAAGGATTGATAACGTTCGGGATTGCGCAGGTAACAGACCAGCGCACCATGCCCACCCATCGAATGCCCGCTGATCCCACGCCGCTGCGAAACCGAAAAATTCTGCTCAACGTAAGCCGGCAGTTCCTGGGTAACATAGTTATACATCTGGTAATGCGCGGCCCATGGTTGTTCTGTGGCATTCACATAAAAACCTGCGCCTGAGCCGAGGTCATAGCTGTCGTGCTCGCCGGGAAGGTTGGTGCCGCGCGGACTGGTGTCCGGGCAGACGATAGCGATGCCCAGCTCGGCAGCGACGCGTTGTGCGCCGGCTTTTTGCATGAAATTTTCGTCCGTGCAGGTCAACCCGGACAACCAGTACAACACCGGTACCGTTCGCGTGGCCGCCTGGGGTGGCAGGAAAATGCCAAACACCATATCGCAATCGCAGCTGCTGGACCGGTGACGAACGCGTTGCACTTCGCCGCCAAAGCTGCGGTAACGGGCAATGATTTCCATTCGGGTGATGTCAGTAAATCACAACGGAGCGAATACTTTCGCCGTGGTGCATCAGATCAAAGGCCTTGTTGATGTCTTCCAGGCCCATGGTGTGTGTCACCATTTCATTAATGGCGATTTCGCCCTTCATGTATTTTTCCACATAGCCAGGTAGTTCGGTACGACCGCGCACGCCACCAAAAGCAGTGCCGCGCCACACCCGGCCGGTGACCAGCTGGAAGGGCCGCGTTTTAATTTCCTGGCCCCCACCGGCCACGCCGATGATGACCGACTCGCCCCAACCTTTGTGACAGCATTCCAAAGCGGCACGCATGATATCGACATTGCCGATGCATTCGAAGGAGTAATCCGCACCACCATCAAACAATTCGACGATCACTTCCTGCACAGGCTTATCGTAGTCTTTGGGATTGATGAAGTCGGTAGCGCCCAGCTTTCTCGCCATGTCGAACTTGTCCGGGTTGATGTCGATGCAGGCAATGCGTCCGGCCTTCGCCATCACCGCGCCCTGGACTACGCTCAGGCCGATTCCGCCCAGTCCGAAAACAGCGACATTGCTGCCCGGCTCGACTTTGGCCGTATTCAGCACGGCGCCAATTCCGGTGGTAATGCCACAACCCAGCAGGCAGACCTTATCCAGCGGTGCTTCCTTGCTGATGTTCGCTACGGAAATTTCCGGCATCACGCTGTACTCGGAAAAAGTCGAAGTGCCCATGTAGTGAAAAACGGTTTTGCCGTTGATGGAGAAACGGCTGGTGCCATCCGGCATGAGGCCTTTGCCCTGGGTGGCGCGTATCGCCTGGCAAAGATTGGTCTTGCCTGACAGGCAGAATTTGCATTTGCGGCATTCAGGTGTGTACAGGGGAATCACGTGGTCACCCACTTTCACACTGGTGACACCCGCACCGATCTCTTCCACGATGCCGCCGCCTTCGTGGCCCAGTATGGAAGGAAATATGCCTTCTGGATCTGCTCCGGATTGGGTAAACGCATCGGTGTGACAAACACCAGTCGCTACCATGCGCACCAGCACTTCACCTGATTGGGGTGCCTGTACATCGACTTCTTCGATTTCCAGGGGTTTGCCTGCTTCCCATGCGACTGCCGCTCTCGATTTCATGCTTTCGACCCTGCTTTAGTATTTGACTGGATGTGATGAAGGGCTGTTGTTTATCTGCTAACGGGCCCGAAATCTGGCGTCAAGAATAACTCAATCAAGCGCGCACCCCAAGTTGGCACGCGAGGCGCAAATTCATTCGTGAGTAATCGGGTCCTGAGTGAACAGATAGTCCTTCAATTCTTTGTCGAATCTCGGGTCACGCCGGCGAATCCATTCCAGCACCATGGCTGCGTGTTCTTTTTCCTCGTCACGATTGTGCGCCAGTATGGCTGCCAACTCTCTGTCCGTGCAGGCATCCACGCGTTGGTTGTACCAATCCACAGCTTCCAGTTCCTCCATCAGAGAAGTAATGGCGCGATGCATGTCGCGGGTTGCATTGCTCAGTTCGTTGACGGGCTCATGATAGCCTTCGTTTGCCATTGATTTTCTCCTCAGTTAAGGCAGCTTCGTTAACTATGCGGGTGCACATCCCGTTGCTGAAACGGAATGCTGCAGCCAGCGGCGCCGAGTTCGATCTTGCCCTGTTCCTGTAAATCTCCCCAAATTGACAAACAATTTGGTTCTTAGGCCACAAACTCAGGTTTGGTGGTAGGGGATGATAACACCTGGATAAGATGTGATTTGTACCCACTGCCCAAACGTGAATCTAGAATAACAAATCGGCCACATCCTAAGTTCAACCCACTTTTGGGCCGAAAATGCTCAATAGAATGCAAACGCGGTTATTTCCGTTAACATGCTGCCGATGCCAGCGGAAATGCCTTATTTCTAAGATTGAAATTCTAAAGTTCGTTGCGCTTCAGCACGCCAATGGCAACCGCAGTTATTAGTGTGCCCATCAATAAAGCCAAGATATATGACATGAGATTAGTAACTGCATTCGGGATTGGAAGTACGAATATGCCCCCGTGCGGAACGCGCAATTCTGCGCCTAGATACATAGAAATAGCACCTGCACTTGCTGACCCCAGAATAAGTGCAGGTATTACTCGCAGAGGGTCACGGGCGGCATAAGGAATGGCCCCTTCAGTTATAAACGATAGACCTAGCAAACTAGTAGCCCCGGCCGCAGCATGCTCATTAGGCGTGAATTTCTTTTTGTATATT
>JBGTHE010000048.1:0-5964 GCA_041746335.1 Lysobacterales bacterium
GTGTGAGCAATTTCCGCGGCTGGTGGCCTGCGACATCAGTGGCTATGGCGAATCCGGACCGTACCGTGAGATGAAGGCCTATGATCTGTTGGTGCAATGTGAAACCGGGCTGGCAGCCATTACCGGGAGCCCTGAAGAACCCGGACGGGTCGGTGTTTCGATTGCAGACATCGCCTGCGGCCTCAGCGCCTACGCCCGAATTTTGGAAAGCCTTCTGCAGCGCGAAAAAACCGGAGGAGGTTCACGGGTGCAGGTTTCGCTGTTCGGTTCTTTGTCGGACTGGATGAACGTACCCTATTTGCACCAGGTGTATGGAGGAACGGCCCCCAAACGCGTAGGAATCAATCACCCTTCGATCGCGCCGTATGGCGCTTATCCCACCGAAGATGGTGGAACACTGGTGATCGGCATACAGAACGATCGTGAGTTCAAACGCTTTTGCGAGGGGGTCTGCGCCAAACCCGAACTGGCGAACGACGAACGCTTTGCGCAGAACTCCCTGCGGGTGACGAACAGGCGACAGCTGGACGATGAGATCACGACGGTATTCCAGGGCTTGAGCAAAAAAGACCTCATTGAGCGTTTGGTGAAAGCATCCATTGCATTCTCTTCATTGAATTCGGTCGAAGAATTCTCAAAGCATCCTCAGTTGCAACTCAAGACCGTGGAAACCACCGCGGGGCCAGTTGAAATTATTGCACCCTGGGGCTGCGCCCAGCCCGTCGGTCACAGCCGTGTGCCCGGCCTGGGCGAACATAGCGAATCCATACGGACGGAATTTCGCCAAAGTCTCAGGGCGAATTCGGCTAGCCTCAAAATGACTGGTCGTCCGGAACCCACCGATATTGATCTTGAATACCTGAGTCAATGGGTGGGTAAAGAGCTCGTCACCCTTATCGAAACCCTTGATATATGCACATCGTCTGGCTTGGCGGCGATGCTGAACCGAACCTCATCCCCACGTTTGGGGGATGCGTTGCCCCCCTTATGGCAATGGGTGTACTTCAACCCCACGACGAAAAACTCCGAGTTGGGCGTTGACGGACATCCGGCACGCGGTGCGTTCTTGCCCCCGGTACCCTTGCAGCGGCGCATGTGGGCTTCGGGGGAAATGAGTTTCCATGCTCCGCTACTCCTCGGAGAGATCGTAGAGAAACGATCGCATGTCAGTTCCGTAAAACTCAAACAGGGGACTTCCGGACCGCTGGTTTTCGTCGAAGTTACGCATGAGTACCATGTCGCAAATCAGCTTCGAATTAGCGAAGAGCAGACCTTGGTCTATATGAACATGCCTGTTGGTGCGCAGCCGCAAAGCAAGACTGAAACAGATACCCCCTCCGGCACCTGGAACGAAACCATTCAACCCGACAGCATTTTGCTGTTTCGTTATTCAGCATTGACCTCCAATACGCACCGGATCCATTACGATCGTGACTACGCGATTAAAGATGAAGGTCATCCCGGTTTGCTGGTGCAGGCACCCCTTACTGCGACCCTGCTGGCTGAACTCATGTGCGAACATTTACCCGATCGGCGCATTACGGATTTTCGCTTTCGGGCAAGGCAGGCCCTGGTAGTAGACCAAGCGTTTACCATCCATGGCAAGCTTGAATCGAGCGATACGGCAGTCCTTTGGGCGCTCGATGCGAACGGGCGGCTGGCAATGCAGGCCAAAGCCCAGCTGGCTGAGGAAAACAAGCCATGATTCTACGACGCTCTGCTCTGTATATTCCGGCCAACAAGCCGCGCGCTCTGGAAAAGTCCGGAACTTTAGCGGCGGATTGTGTGATCTACGATCTCGAAGATTCTGTGGGGCCAACCGCCAAGACTGAAGCGCGCGATCGCCTGGTTTCTTTTTTGGCACAAGACCAGAGCAAGGGCCAGGAACGAGTGGTGCGTATCAACAGTTTGAGGAGCGACTGGGCCGAAGCCGATGTACTAACGATCAAGGACAGCAGTGTCGATGCGGTCCTTTTGCCAAAAATCAGGACAGCGGAAGACATTCGCGCCTACCGTCAACTTTTCGGGAAAGCGACCGATGCAAGCCCCGCATTCTGGGTCATGGTGGAAGCGGCAAGCGGCATCCTGAACTTGCGTGAAATCGTGATGGCCGATAATGCCATTCGGGTTTTAGTCCTAGGCCTGGAAGATCTCTCGCTGGAGACCAACATCCCCCGTACACCATTGCGAAGCGGATTCCTGCATTGCCTCAGCACCGCTGTACTGACTGCCCGCGCCCATGGACTGGACGTAATCGACGGTGTCTTCACCCAGTTGGACGATGACACAGGATTCGAAAGCGAGTGCCAGCAAGCTATTGACCTGGGCTTTGACGGCAAGAGCCTGATCCATCCCAAGCAGATCGAAATCTGTAACCACATCTTCTCCCCAAGTCAGGAAGAAATTAATCAAGCTCAGAAAGTAGTGAATGCATGGGAACAGCAATCGGGGCTCGTGCAATCAGTGATCATGGTGGACGGGCGCATGATTGAGCAGCTCCATGTCAATCAGGCGCAACGTATTCTCGCCAGGGCTGCCGCAGCCTCCAGGCGACACGCTTATTTACGTTGATTCAACCCGATACCCCCGATGTACAGCAGGAAGATTTCAGGCGAATGACCGAAACATATGATGTAGCCATCATTGGCGGCGGATTGATGGGCAGCGCCACGGCCTATTTTCTGGCGACCAATCCGGATTCTCCAGGACGTATCCTGGTTCTGGAGCGGGACCGTTCCTATCGCCAGTCGGCGTCTGCGCTATCCACGAGTGGTTTCCGCCAGCAGTTCTCAACTCCGGTAAATATCCGTTTGTCGCAATTTTCGATTAACTTCATTCGCCAGGCGGATGAGTTGTTGACGGTGGATGGCGATTCACCCGGAATCGCTCCCGTGGAAGCCGGCTATCTGTACCTCGGTGGGGCGGATTCTGTTACCGCCTTCACTGAAAACAATAAACTGCAGCGCGCTCTTGGCGTGGAAGCCATATTGCTGGATAGCACCGAACTGCGAAAGCGATTTTCGTGGTTGAATGTCGAGGACGTAGCGATAGGGTCCTTAGGGTTATCCGGCGAAGGCTGGATGGATGGCTACCTCTTCATGAATGCATTCCGCCGCAAAGCCCAGAGTCATGGTGTCAATTACTGTTACGAAGCCGTGACTAACCTGGAGCCAAGAGCTGCCGGTGGGTTCAGTTTGGCTCTGTCGAACGGTACAGTTGTCGAAGCGCAGCAGGTGGTGGTCGCAGCAGGCACCCACACACCACAAATCACACAGATGGTCGGAGTGAATCTACCCGTCGCGCCTGTGAAACAAACGGTGTTTACATTTGAAAGTCCGTTTCAGGTCGGCGATGCACCATTTATCTTTACGCCTGATGGTTTGTTCTTCCGGCGGGAAGGTAAGGAGTACCTGGTGGGGCGTGGTATCGCCAATCAGCCATTACCGGTGGACCATGAGGATTTCACTGTGGACTATTCGGTATTTGACGAGTTTATCTGGCCCAGGCTGGCATACCGCGTTGCCGGTTTCGAACAACTGAGATTGCGTAGCGCCTGGGCTGGACACTACGACATGAGCTTTTATGACCATAACCCTTTTATAGGCCCCGTTTCTGGCGTTCCTGGTTTGTTCATGGCTTGCGGTTTCAGCGGACATGGTCTGATGCAGTCGCCAGGAGTGGGGCGCGCGCTTTCTGAACTGATTAGCTATGGCGAGTATCGCAGCCTTGATTTATCCGAGCTGGGCCATCAGCGCCTGTTCAGCGATACAGCCCCAAAAGCCGAGTTGATTCAGTACTGATTCGGGATTTATTCAGTATTTATTGGGGCTTGCTGATGACATTCGCCCCGCGCTTGCTAGAATGCCCCTAAACCCTAAATGAAACCTCAACTGCAGCCTCATCTGCCTATCAGGGATTTTATTGTGGACAGGGAAGAGTTCGAAACGCTGAAGTCTGAAGGCTACAACCGCATCCCGGTCTATCGATCTGTGCTTGCCGACCTGGACACGCCCCTTTCGGTGTACATCAAACTGGCCGATGCGCCGGGCGCTTACCTGTTTGAATCGGTTGAAGGCGGTGAAACCTGGGGGCGTTACTCCATTATTGGTTTGCCTTGCCGCAATCGCTATTCACTGACGGGTACACGGCTGACCTGGTGGGAAGATGGCCAGGCAGTCAACCATCGCAAGGTGAACGATCCACTGGCTTTTGTCAGTGAACTGCAGCTCGAATTCCGCTCGCCCTGTTTGCCTGAGTTGCCCCTGTTTACCGGTGGCTTGGTGGGCTATTTCGGTTATGAGCTGGTGCAGCGTTTCGAGTCACGCCTGGTTGATCAGGGCAAACGCGATGAATTAGGCACGCCGGATATGGTGTTGCTGGAGTCGGATGAAGTGGCGGTGTTCGACAACCTGGCCGGGCGTCTTTATCTGGTCGTCAATGTGGATCCGCGTCAAACCAATGGCTGGCAAACCGCCCAGTCACGGCTGGATGAACTGACCCGTAAATTGCGCGAACTGGGTTCGGGGTATGGCCCCGTGCCGCAAGCAAAGCAAGTTGTGCCTGAGTCCATTCATCTTGGTTTTGACAAGGCAGACTTTATCGCCGCCGTGAAAAAAAGCCAGGAGTACATTTTGTCGGGCGATATTTTCCAGGTGGTGCTATCGCAGCGGATGAGCGTACCGTTCAGTGCGCGCCCGCTGGATGTATACCGGGCCTTGCGCGTGTTGAACCCGTCGCCTTATATGTTCTTTATCGATTTGGGTGATACTCAGGTGGTCGGGTCTTCTCCCGAAGTACTGGTGCGCGTGCAACATCGCAAAGTGACGCTCAGGCCCATTGCCGGTACGCGGCCACGGGGGGCGACACCGGAAGAAGACAAACGCCTCGAAAAGGACCTGCTGGCCGACCCCAAGGAATGTGCCGAGCATTTGATGCTGATCGACCTGGGCCGCAATGACGTTGGCCGCGTTTCAAAAATCGGCAGCGTGAAGGTCACCGACCAGATGGTAATCGAACGTTATTCGCACGTAATGCACATCGTCTCCCAAGTTGAGGGCGAGCTGGCTGACGGTCTGACGGCGGTGGACGCGATACGCTCGGCCTTTCCGGCCGGCACTCTGTCGGGTGCGCCCAAAATCCGCGCCATGGAAATCATCAACGAACTGGAACCCATCAGGCGCAATATCTATGCCGGTGCGGTGGGATACATCAACTGGCAGGACGATACCGATCTGGCCATTGCCATTCGAACCGCGGTGATCCGCAATGGCATGCTGCACATACAGGCGGGTGCAGGCATTGTGGCCGATTCCGATCCGGAGGCCGAGTGGCAGGAAACCCTGAACAAAGGCAAGGCCCTGATCGCCGCGGTCAACAGTGCCTCGGAAGGTTTATAGCAGCCGGGTTTGTTTGCCAGTCTCAACAGCACTCAAACATTATGAATGTGAATATCACCCCAGAACGGATCGAGAATTAAATGCACCAAGCCTTTATATATGACGGTGGCCGCAGCGCTGTGGGTCGCTATGGCGGTTGTTTTTCCAGCATCCGGCCCGATGATTTATTGGCCCATGTCATCAGAACGCTTCATCAGCGCCTGCCATTCGCACTGGATGAATACGAAGACGTCATCATCGGCAATACCAATCAGGCCGGTGAAGACAGCCGCAATGTGGCCCGCCATGCCGGTTTACTGGCGGGCTTGCACGAGCAGAGTGGCGGTCTGACCGTCAACCGCTTGTGCGGATCGGGTCTGGCTGCGGCATTGGATGCTGCGCGTTGCATCAGGGGTGGTGAAGGCGAGCTGTTCATTGCTGGTGGCGTGGAGTCCATGAGCCGCGCGCCGTTGGTACTGTCCAAATCCACCAGCGCTTTTGATCGTGGCCAGGTTCTGGCTGACTCCACCCTCGGTGCACGTTTTGGCAATCCGAAAATCACCGCGGGGTTTGGCAACGACACGATGCC
>JBGTHE010000049.1:0-2566 GCA_041746335.1 Lysobacterales bacterium
GGAAAGCATAACCGGGTGCGGGCAGCGAGCTATATCACGCACCGGTACCTGCCTGAGAAACCCTGATGGTTGGCCGCCAATTCCCGTACGAGCCGGCCGCCGAAAACGAGGTCAAACGTGTCATGCCCGAACCAAAGCAGGCCGTCTCGCTACGCCTGGACCGCGAGGTCATGGAATGGTTCAAGAGGCACGGCCTAGCTTAGCTAAGCTAGGCCCTGGAGTTTCTACATTTTTTGCTATTGACGAGATGAGCCAAAGTATGTTTTCATCCTAATAGGTGAAAGCGAAGACAGTTCTCCGTCAACGCGACGCCCTTGCCCGGGCGATCGGCCAGCCCAGCGAGATCGTTCGCGGTTCCTTGCTGGAGCGCACGATTCGGCATAAGAAGGGTTGCCAGACATGCGTTCGGGGCGAGGGGCATCCCGCCTTGGTTCTTTCGATCAACTACCCCGGAGGCCGAAACAAACAGATCAGTATCCGGCCCGAGCAACGGGAACAGGTCGAGCGTTGGCTGAGGAATTATCACAATGTGAAGGACAAATTGGAGGCGATCTGTGAATTGAACCACGCGCTGCTTCGCCCGGAGAAGCCGGACTGAGCCGCCTTTTTTTTGGCGCCGTATATTTTCATCTATATGGAGGAAATTATGAAGCATCCCGCTCCGCTCACCCTCTTAGAGTGCTGGCTGGACATCATTCGCCCCTGGCAGGCGGTCTTCGCTCAGAACCGCACTTGGGTGCGGGCCGCGCGCCAAGCGCTCGGCTCGCTGCTGGTGTTGGGCCGTGCCACCGTGTCCCGCATCCTCTGGACCAGCGGACGCGAGCAGAAGTCATGGTCTGGCGAATACTTTCTGCATTCGCGCGCGGTTTGGGATCCTCACGCTGTCTTTACACCTTTGTTGAAGGAGGGTCTCGCCTTCTGTCCGGGTAAGCTGGTGGGCGTAGCCTTGGACGATACGCGATTGCGCAAGACCGGCCGCAAGATCCCGCAGGCCGCCTGGCATCGCGATCCGATGTCTCCGCCCTTCCATACCAATCTCATGCTTGGTCTGCGTTTCCTGCAAGCGTCGTTGTTACTGCCGTTACACCGCACTGGATCGTTCTCCGCACGCGCCATTCCCATCCGTTTTGAAGAAGTCTCTACCGTGAAGAAGCCGGGCAAACGGGCCAGCAAGGAAAGCTGGGAACAGTACAAAGCGGACCGCAAATGCTTCAACCTTTCGCAACGCTCTGTCGAAACCATAGTTCAATTACGCAGTGCGCTGGACGCCGCTGGTGGTGAGCACAAAACTCTGGCTATTACCGGCGATGGCAGCTTCTGCAATCGTACGGTGCTGGCCTCCATTCCGGAACGCACCATTCTGATCCTCCGCACCCGCAAAGACGCCAAACTTTGCTTCGCTGCCGCGCCGGGGGGCCGGCGCATATACGCCGAACACAAGTTCACTCCCGAACAGGTACGTCAGGATGAAACGGTTGCCTGGAAAACCACCAAGCTGTTCTATGGCGGCAAGCGCCGCAAGGTCCGTTATAAAGAGGTTGCCAAGGTGCTATGGCAAAGTGGCGCCAAGACCAGGCCGTTGCGGTTGTTCGTCATCGCGCCCACGCCCTATCGCAAACGCAAGTCGTCAAAACTGTACTACCGCCAGCCTGCTTTCTTGCTGTGCACCGATCTGAGCAGTTCCTCGCGGCAGTTGCTGCAGATCTACTTCGACCGCTGGCAGATCGAAGTCAACCATCGTGAGGAGAAGGATACCCTGGGCATCGGGCAGGCCCAACTCTGGAATCCGACAGCGGTTCCCAAACAACCAGCGTTGGCGGTCGCCGCCTACAGTGCGCTGATGCTGGCCGCTCTCAAAGTCTTTGGCGCCCAACGCGGCCTAGCTTATGCCCAGTTGCCCAAATGGCGTCGCAACGCAAGGCGCCCTTCCTGTCTTGACCTCATCACACTCCTTAGAAAAGAAGTCTCCCAACATCCGGAACTCGTCGCCCATCTTGGTATTCAGTCCGATTCAGATCACTTGGTCGCTGCCGCCGCCGCTTAGAAATGTAGAAACTCCAGGGGCCGCGGAGCGGCCCACCTGAGGTGATGAAAACGTGGTAGTGATTGGCAGTGCGGAGTGGGTCGAAGTGTACTGGGTAGAATCCCGACGATGAACCTGACCCCGGCTGCCGTGATGGACCTGAGATTGAGCCCTGAGCTCGAAGAACAACATGATAAACCGAGGCGGCGGCTGCGCACGGAAGGAGTGCGTAATCGATGATACCGGCAGTGGTGGAACGAGGCGCTGGAATCGATCTCGGAAAGCGATTTCTGAAAGCGTGCGTGATGGTGGGTCCGCTCAACGAGGTTCCGAGATCGGAAATTCGCAGGTTTGACTGCATCAATGCGGGATTGCAGAAACTGCGGGAATGGTTGAAGGCCGAGGGAGTGACCGATGTGGTGATGGAGAGCACAGGTCCGTATTGGGTGCCTGTGTTCAACGTGCTGGAGCCGGATGTGAAAGTAATGCTGGCCAATCCAGCAGAAGTGAAGAACCGGAAAGGGCACAAGACTGACGCGACAG
>JBGTHE010000050.1:0-2508 GCA_041746335.1 Lysobacterales bacterium
CGTGAATGACTTGCAAACCTTGTTGCAACGCGGTCTGGAACGGGCACGCGACTCGCTGGCAAATACGCCCCGATTGTTACCGGTGTTACGCCAGGCGGGGGTAGTGGACGCCGGTGCGCAGGGTTTTGTGGATTTTCTCGAAGGTATCTGGGCTTACGTGGAATCGGGGCGCCTTGATCCTGTGCCCGCTGATCTGGAAACGGGTGATGCATTTTCCGCGGGGGATTTCCAGGTAGGAGAGCACCGTTACTGCACTGAGTGTGTGATTGAAGGTACCCAACTGGACCGTGAGGCAGTGATGCAGGCCATGCAGCGGCTTGATTCCAGTTCGCTGGTGGTGGCTGGCAGCACCAATAAAGTGCGGGTGCATATCCATGTCAACCAGCCCTCAGAGGTATTTCTTACCGCTGAATCCTTCGGCGCTGTAGTGCAACAAAAAGCCGATGACATGCAACGCCAGCATGGCCTGATGAACCATAGCGGCAATGTCGCTATCGTGGTGGACTCGGGCGCGGACATTCCCGACGCAGAGATAGAACGCCTGGCTCTGCATATCGTTCCGGTCAGGCTCAGTTTCGGTGACAAAGAATATCTGGATCGCGTGACCTTGAGTAGCGAAGAGTTCTACCGCAAACTTAAAGAATCTCCGGAGGCCCCCAAGACTTCGCAACCACCCGCGCAGGATTTTTCGCGAGTTTACAGCCTGCTTACTTCACACAATTACCAGGTGGTTTCTGTGGGCATCTCCACAGTGCTCAGTGGCACTACTTCTGCGGCTCGCAGCGCAGCGAGCCGGCAGCCAGAGGGACAGGTACGGGTGTTCGACACCCTGAATGCGTCCTGCGGCCAGGGTCTGCTCGCCATGATTGCCGCTGAAGCAGCAGAGCGTGGCATGTCGGCTGATCAAGTCGAGTCCGTCCTGCACGAGATGCGCCCGAAATGTCGGATATTCGCCATCGCGAATGACCTCAGCTACGCCGTCAAAGGCGGCAGGCTGAAATCCTGGGTTAAGTGGCTCGCTGATCATATGCACCTGAACCCGGTACTGACGGCTACGCCTCACGGCAAATTGGGCTTGGCCGGTTTTCACCTAGGTCGCGGAGCACAGCCGGACCGGCTGGTAGGCTCTGCCCTCAAACATATGCAGCCTGAGCAGATGTACCGAGTGCTGATTGCGCATGCCAACAATCCACAAGGTGCAGCAGCCGTGCGGCGCGCTGTGTTGGCCCTGCACCAACGGATCCACTCGTGTCATTTGACTGAAGCGGGCACTGCACTGGGTGTGCACCTGGGGCCGGGAGGGTTGATACTCGCTTTTGCGCCACAGCCCGACTTTCGGGCGGCACCATGAAACATTCTGCCGTCAGGTTGTGAATATGCCGGAGCTTATTCTTAAAATTTTGTTGGCCTATGCATTGGGTTCGCTGTCCGGCAGCCTGATGCTCGGTCGCATTCGGCATGTCGACATTCGCAGTATGGGCAGCGGCAATGCCGGTGGCACCAACGCCCTGCGCAGCGTGGGCAAGAAATTCGCCCTTGCGGTGGCTGTTATTGATGTGGCCAAAGGCGCAGTTGCGGCCGGTCTCATTCCCTTAATACCACTTCCGTGGCTTGCAGGCACAAGCCCTGTTCCAGTTTTGGCGGTCAGTTGTGGTTTTGCAGCTGTGTTTGGCCATTGTTACCCCGTTTGGCATGGCTTTCGGGGGGGCAAGGGAGCAGCAACCGCGGTAGGTGTATTGGCAGTCATACAGCCCTGGGTCTTGCCCTGGATGTTTTTGGCCTGGTTCGTTGTGATTGGTTTCACCGGCTGGGTGGGACTGGGCACCATACTGGCCGGTGTCAGTATCATTCCCTCCATGTTGTGGCTGGATGTGCCGCCCGAGCACTTGTGGTTGGGAATCGTGCTGGCTGTGTTCATGATTTTTACCCACCGCAACAATATCCGCAAATTGCTACGCGGGGAAGAGTATTGCTTTGAAAAGGCTCGCATCCTGCGGCGACTGTTCAGCTGAATGGTCGCATTCTGCCGTGATTCCCAAGCCTGGCTCTGATTGATGTTGTTTCCTGTACTTGATGAAGCGCTGATCCGGGCAGGTTTGAGTCCGGCGTCGGCTGCAGCCCTGCAGCAGCTCACCTTGCTGGAACAAACCGGCTCTACCAATGATGTGTTGTTGCAGTTGCCGGATACAGGTCGCCATGCTCACGCCGTCATCGCAGATCGGCAAACGGCAGGCCGAGGTCGCCGAGGCCGTCGTTGGCAGTCCCCGGCAGGCAGCAATATCTACCTCAGCCTGGGTTGGAATTTTGACCACCTCCCCGCAGACCTTTCCTGTTTGACGTTGGCGCTCGGTGTGGCGGTGGTGCAGGGCCTCGAACGCTGCGGAATGATGGGCATGGGCCTGAAATGGCCTAATGATATTCAGGTGAGTGGCCGGAAGCTGGGTGGCGTATTGCTCGAGTCCAGAGTGGCGAGGAGCGACAGGATTTCTGTTGTTGCCGGTATCGGTC
>JBGTHE010000051.1:0-3286 GCA_041746335.1 Lysobacterales bacterium
TGTTGATCAATGGCGGATACCATGCCGCTCAATTTACACTGTATGGACTGATCTTCGGATTATTGTGAGGAAAGAACATGAGTAGTATTGCCGAGCAGATCGCCACCATGGAAGCCAATATCCTTGCGAAAACAGGTCAACCGGTAAGTCACTGGGTGACTCTTGCGAGAGCCGAGAAACTGGACAAACATGGCCAGATCGTAAAGTACCTGAAATCTGAACACGGCATCACGCATGGTTACGCAAACCTGATTGCGCACGAAGCGCTGCAATCCGCTGCCGGGCATCAGGCTGAGAATGACCTGATTGCCACACAGTATGCCGGGGAGAAATCTGCACTCAAGCCGATTTACGACAAGCTGATGCAAGCGATTGAGAAGTTTGGTTCGGACGTGGAAATTGCACCGAAGAAAACCTATGTCAGCCTGCGGCGCAAAAAGCAGTTTGCTTTGATCCAGCCTTCTACCAAAACCCGGCTGGATGTGGGCATTAACCTGAAAGGCAAGGCGCCCATGGGTCGGCTGGAACCATCCGGCAGTTTCAATGCTATGGTGTCACACCGGGTAAGGCTCGAATCAGCTGCGGATGCCAACACCGAGCTGATCGCCTGGTTGAAAGAGGCTTACCAGGCTGCGGGATGAATCTCAGGAACTGATCCGGCCGCGAATTGTGACCGGATCCGACGGGCCTCTTGCGTTGGCACTCGATAGCATATCTTGCCAAAACATGAATGCATTACAGGGCCGGACGACACGAAACGCTTCGGATTGGCGCCCCGCGAATGAATTCGTATAACTCCGGGTTTCTGGAGCAAAACCAGCCACCGTTGACAAAGTCTGGTTGACTTAGTCAGCCCCAGCGGGTTTAATACTGCGCCTCCGTCCCCGTGGCCAAGTAGCTCAGTTGGTAGAGCAGCGGATTGAAAATCCGCGTGTCGGTGGTTCGATTCCGCCCTTGGCCACCATTTTCAGTGGGCAAAGCCCCCACAATTGGTTCGCCGCATACCCGCGGAAAAACCTTTTTAATTTGCAGAAATGTGGGAAACCCCTCATTTCGTTTCATTCATCAGTTAAACCCAAACGAGCTTTGCACGATTCTTTCGGCCTCGACAATTTCTTCCCGAGTCAGCCAGTCAAAATGACTTTTCTGTTTGCTCCTGGAAAGATTGCCACAGTTCGAATGTACCACTCTGATAAATAACTCCAGGCTGTGCGCGGGCCAATCCAGCAATTCGTTCAGCGCTTTGTATGCGGCATCAAAGCTCAGAAGATAAGCAATTTCTGACGGAAGGTCCTGGGTAATTGTGCGCTCCAAAGCCTGATAGAAAAACTCAGCCTGCCTGGTCAGATCAGCATATTGGAAGTACACAGCATCATTTCCCCTCGCCGGAGTTTCCGGCGTTTCCGGATAGTATTCTGTCCGGGCATTGAGGGGATGGGAAAACTTTTCCAACGTTTCTACGTAATCATCCAGGTTGGCAAGAATCACCGCCGAAACAGGCAGCACTATCCCGCGCGGCGTAAATTGCGCCTTGGTGAGTATGTCATGGAAAAGATAACGATGAATTCGTCCATTACCATCCATAAAGGGGTGAATGTATACGAATCCAAAAGCAACTATCGCGGCCACTATCACCGAATCAGTACTATTTTCGGGCACATATTTGCTTCCATTGAAATAGTCGTTGACCAGGTCCAGCAAACCTCCCATCAACCCGCCCACATGTTCCGGGCGTGCTGGTACAAAATCGACTTGCTTCCGGTAACCATGGTCCTTGCCGATCCAGTTTTGTTGCGTCCTCCATGTGAACTCGCGAAACCTGGGATCAACAACTGCCTGCTGCAGGTTTACCAGCCTCTCTTCTGTGAGGGGTATCGCCACATCTGCCTGGCGTAACAGATCTGCAAATCGTTGCGCTTTTTGCGGTGAAGGCTTTTCACGCTCAACTTCAAATGAGGATTGAGTTTCTTTCAGATACAGATAAGCAGCAGCCCGGCGCAGGAGGTCCGGGTCGTATGAGGCTAGCGTGTTTGCGGTTACCTCGCGAAGGTTTCGGGCACGCATCTTCTGCAGATAGGCTGTATTTCGCACGAAAGGACAGAACCTGAGGTTTCCAATAAGATTGTGACTAACCCGAAACCGGGAGGAACGCATTCCGCTTGGATAAACCAATTGCAACTTCTCGTTACCCAGTTGGACATACCTGGCACGTGGTGAAACCGGGTCTTCAATGGGCAATTCAGTTTCCGTAACCCATTCGAAGAGGTAGCAAGCCACGCGTGCATATCGGGATTCCGGGTTTTTTTGTATCCAGTTGCTCAGTTCTTCCTGGCCGGTTTGGGCAAATAGTAACGCCAATATCTGGAGATTCACTCCTTCATAGCGGAGTGCAAATTGCAGATGCCCGGCAAGCGTATCGTCAGGTGAATAGTTCGGCTCAAAAGCCTCAATGCATTCGCCGCCTTGTTGCCGCAATTGGCGCCCCTTGATACTGGTGTCGATTACAGAACTTTGGGTGAGCGGCAATGCTGGCAGGCGGTAGTGCCCTATCAGCTCTGAATAGCCGATTGGCGAAATCATCTTGATCTCCGAATTCTGGCCGGAATCTGAGAAATATACCCGCTTTAATATAATTGTCGAGTATTTTGACCGCAAAATGCATACTGCGGTAATTTATCTCAAAAACATAAAGCCCAACTTTGTGGCTCCCGCACCGTAACCACAAGTAAATAGCAAACTGAATGCGTTTATTGACACTGTATCGGGTCAGATATTTTCACAATTTGATCCGATCGGTTGACGGTTTGTGCCCAGGCCAGATAGTCAAAGGTCCAGGACCCCGTACTTTCAGTAGCAAAATTTCGCGTGAATGTTCCCACTTCACTAATCTGCACAGGCACTTCCGGGCAGGTAGCGCAATAGGCATTGAATTGCAGAAAAGGCATGGTCGTTACCGTTGCGGACTGAACAGGGTTCGGCGAGGCCAACAGGAAGCGCGGTTTGCCCATCCCGTCAAACAGGTAATGGATATGCGATTGCGAGGTGTCGAACACGCTCGCCGTGGCACCACCGAGCCCAATTTGTTGTTTTCCCCAGGTTCCGTGATAACTCTTCTTTGCTCCGCTAGCGGTCGGGCAGGTATTGGGGCTGAGCGGTACCATCTTATCGGAACCCACTATGCCCAGCAGTGAGTATGAATAGATAACTTCAGTATCACTGATGAAAGTCATCGACAACTTGCCCACTACCTGCGCTTGCTGCTGTGGTAGAAGGAGAACTCAACTTC
>JBGTHE010000052.1:0-4540 GCA_041746335.1 Lysobacterales bacterium
CCTCATCCAGCGCCGCCTGTATTCCGACGTGGAACTCATCAACCAGCTGGGACATTACATCGTCAACAGCGGCGGCAAACGCCTGCGGCCGATACTGGTACTCTTGAGTGCCGGGCTGTTCTCCTACCGCGGCAACCAGCATATCAACCTCGCCGCCATCATCGAATTCATCCATACCGCCACCCTGCTGCATGATGATGTTGTGGACGCCTCCATGCTGCGCCGGGGCCAGAAGACCGCCAACCAGCGCTGGGGCAACGAGGCCAGCGTACTGGTCGGGGACTTCCTCTATTCCCGTGCCTTCCAGATGATGGTCGAAGTCAATTCCATGCGCATCATGGAGATCCTGTCCGACACCACCAATACCATTGCCGAGGGCGAGGTCCAGCAACTCATCAACTGCCACGACCCGGGCACCACCGAGGAACGCTATCTCAAGGTTATTTATAACAAGACCGCCAAGCTGTTCGAGGCTGGCCTGCAACTCGGCGCCATCATCAGCGAACAACCAATCGAGCAAGAACAAGCGGTGGCCGCCTATGGCCGTCATCTGGGCACAGCCTACCAACTCATCGACGACGTACTCGACTACAGCGGCTCGTCCACCGAACTTGGCAAGAATGTCGGCGACGACCTGTCCGAGGGCAAACCTACCCTGCCCCTGTTATATGCCATGCATAACAGCAATGCCGAACAATCAACACTAATCCGCGAGGCTATCGAAAACGGCGGCATTGAGAATATGGACCGCATCCTCGACGCCATCCAGTCAACCGGCGCCATCATCTACACCGCCGACCGCGCGCGCCAGGAATCCGACCAGGCCATCGCCGCATTGCAGACATTGCCCGACTCCGAATACCGCAAGGCCCTGTACACCCTGGCCCGATTTGCAGTCGAACGCACACATTAAGATTCAAAAACCGATATAAATCGATATAATGCCTCCCTCTCTGAGGCCGGAACAGGCAATGTCGTTTTATAAAGAGACCGCGTTGTGGGAGGAAGTAAAATCTGCCGTCATTCCGGGAACGGCTAGCGGGAGGAAGTAAAACCTGCCGTCATTCCGGGAACGGCCGAAGGCCTTATCCGGGATCCAGGTAACGACGCAATCGTCATCCCGGAATTCGTTTAACGAATATCCGGGATCCAGGTAATAAGGAAAGCCCGCCTCAAGGTGGACATGTAAATGTAACAGTCGGGGTGTAGCTCAGCCTGGTAGAGCACCACGTTCGGGACATATATAATTTCCATCCCCGCGAAAGCGGGGATCCAGTAAAGATTGAACCGCCTGCAAGGCGGAACTGATTAAATATAAACAGTCGGGGTGTAGCTCAGCCTGGTAGAGCACCACGTTCGGGACGTGGGGGTCGCAGGTTCAAATCCTGTCACCCCGACCACTACGACAGAAAAAGCCGCTCTCACATTACCTGGAGCGGCTTTTTTATTATGTAGCGGGAAAAACAAGATGGAACCATAAAAACAGGTTCACAATTTTGCCTGGAAAGTGTGTTCCCTACATTTTCAACCGATTACATCCATGTAATCGACCCCGACCAATACCCTCCCCGTCGTTCCGTGACTGCGAAGCAGAACCCGGAATCCAGGTGTGTTAGTAGCAAGGCCGTATGACGAGTACAATTCGACACTGATTGGGGCTCGCTCACCTGGTGGTTAAAATATTGACGATTGTGTTTTGGTCGTTAAAAATTCAAGCGCTTTCATGCCCTTGTAAGAATTACCGTTTTTATTCAGTTTTGGGCTCCAGACAGCAACACTGTATTCACCCGGATGAATGGCGACAATGCCGCCACCGACACCGCTCTTGCCCGGCAAACCTGTTCTAAATGCGAACTCGCCTGCTTCATCATAAAAACCGCACATTTGCATGATTGAGTTGATCCGTTTCGCTCGTCTCGGCGTGCAAACCACCTTCTCTGTCATCGGATTGACGCCATCTGCAGCCAGAAACAAGAAGGTTTGAGCCAGTTCTGCGCACGACATTTCAATCGAGCACAAATGAAAATACAGATCCAGCACGGGGTCTATATCATTGTGAATATTCCCGAAATCCTTCATAAGGTTAGCCAGCGAATAATTTCTAAACCCTGATCGCAATTCTGACATGGCTACTTTCGGAGAATAACCAATGCCTGGGATGCCGGCAGTCCTTCTGATGAACTCGAGTAACTCGAATTTCGGATCATCCAGATAACTAACCAAAATATCGCATATTACAATGGCCCCGGCATTGATAAGAGGATTTCGTGGGATGCCTCGCTCATATTCCAGTTGCACCAATGAGTTAAAAGCAGTGCCGGATGGTTCAACGCCTACTCGATCCCATACACTGTCTCCCGCGAGCTTTAATGCTAGTGTGAGGGACAATACTTTTGAGATACTTTGAGTTGAGAATTTTTCACTAGCATCGCCAATGAAATAGTGGTCGCGCTGGATGGTCGTCAGGTGGATACCCAGTTTTGCCGTATCTATGTTAGCTAACTCCGGGATATAGGTGGCGACCTCACCCAAATCATCCAAATATTTTAACTCGTCAGCAATTTCATGGAAGATTTTTTGGTAATCGATATGCTTTATCATCTATTCATTTACCCATAGCAACCTCTTCTGAGATCCTGATTTCTGCCATGACTGGACATAACCTGGATCAGGGTAACATTTCTTTTGGCTTTCTGGCCGGCTTCACGCTGAATAATGAGATTAGTGGCAATTTCGGGTAAATCCTGCTTTGATTTGTCACTGCCTCCTGAATTTTCAAGTGCCTGGATGACGTGCACCACGTTCGGCCTACGCCGCTGTCACCCACAGAGGTCGGTTGGCCGGTCGGAATGGGCCAGGAAGTGATGATGACAGAGGAGATTTTTCAAGGTTAAGGGCTGAACATGTTGGTATTCACTGGGCTCCGGACTGGACCTGGCCGGCTACCGCATCTACGAGTCTCAGAGTTTGCCGCGAAGGCCTGGAAGATTTCTCGGCGTGGCCGTGAGACCTGCGGCTGCATCAGTCAAATATACATTTCAGAATTTCTACGCCGACATTCGAGAATGATGGCTGTGAATCGATATACTCATGGTAGTGCAACCCTGGAGGTATGTTCACTTCGTTGATCGCGCTGTTAGCTTCGTTGGGTGGCGCACCAATGTCCGTACTCATTACATCGACCCCAATCAGACGGAAGCCGAATCGCTTGTTTAACGCTCGCGCCAGGTCATGGTAATTCGGGTGCACTGCATCCGTTGCGCAATCCTGATCATGGCTGGCGTTTTGGTTTGATACATTCTTCACGATGATGCGTTCGCCGCGCGCAGGAACCGCCTTCAGGCTCAACCCCTGATCAGCCAGTGTATATTTCGCCTCCAGGTCGATCCGAAGGTCATTCAGCGAACTCACCGGTGTGGCTTCGAGGCGACGCTTGTTTTCGTGCGCGACCAGTTGAGCGACGGTTGACTCACCATCGCCAACCACACCGCACCTGCCGCGCCTGACAGCGTGCAACAAACGCCCATCCAGGTAAAGCAGCCGGTAGCAATCACCTGGGGCCTGCGTCTCGAACATGAGCACTGACAGCGAGAGCGAGTTGCTCGCCGCCAGCGAGGCCTGTATGAGCCGTCTACGGCTGTCAATCCCTGTAGTGATACCGCGCCCACCAGAGCCGCTGGTGGGCTTGACCACGCAGGGTCCACCCGAACGTTCCAGAAACTCCTCGGCCTTTCGCATTGAACGCAGATCGTACTCGACAAACCGCGGCACGTTGAACCCAATCCTCTCAACCTCCTTGCTGACGAACACTTTGTCGTCGGCGAGCAGCTTGTTGAAATAGGTATCGATATTGACGTAGTGATAGCGCACTCGGGTCACGCGCCCCCCGAGTGATATCTCGTACCACTGGCCCCCCAGGGGAATAATCTCCGCGCCGAGCGCACCTGCAGCATGCCGCCAATACGCTTCGTAGAATCGGCACCGCACTGAGCTGAAGTCCAGCCAGCGCTGGGTGAATCGCGCCAGTAGGTGCGCGTAACGGCGACTGACAACCCAGCGTGTGCGTAGGTTCATACCAATGGTACCGAATCTTTCCCGGGAGAGAATGATAGGGTGCAAACCGTACGCCAACTCTCTCGTTGAATCAATGCGTTCATTCTGCAACGACCGTCAATTAACCAGGACGACGGTCAGTCGACCACGCCTTCATTGAAGCCGAGCTCTGCCAGTACCGCGACGGTTCGCTCATCCAGTTCGATCCCGCGTTCGTCGCTGCGGTCCCAGGCGAGCCAGCGATTCTCGCCAGGCATCAGTACCTGGACGTCGGCTCTTTCGGTCTGCGACCCCTTTATCGTCGCGATCCAGTCGTCGATCCTGTCGTAGTAATCCCGCAGCGGCATGAATGACGCAACGTTCATGGCCAGGAAGAAATGTCCGTTCTCGCCTGGTGCGGCCAACTCCTTGTACATGGATTTCACCTGCCCGCCGTAACCGGCGCCCGTCAGCACGCCGCTCAGCAGGTCGACCAGCAGCGCCAGCC
>JBGTHE010000053.1:0-8484 GCA_041746335.1 Lysobacterales bacterium
ATCCGAAAAAATCACTTGTGGACCACCATTAATAACTTTTCCTCAGGAGCGTGTTATGCATTTTTGCAATCGTGTCATATCAACCTGTTTGTTTCTCTGTCTGTCGATGGAGTTCGCTGTCCCAACAGTTTTTGCGCAGGACAGCTCGACCTACTTCACGGTCATGAATCCGGATGATTTTGAAATCGACTGGAAAAAGTTCTATGACACGATGAATGAACGCACGGCGGCAGTCAGGAATGAATTTCCGCATCATCTCGATCTTGCTTACGGCGACGATCCAAAGCAGAAACTGGATCTCTACCTGCCATCAGGCGACATAACGGACGCACCCGTATTCCTGTTCCTGCATGGTGGTGGATTTCGTGAGGGCGATCGGGCTCATTACGGTGCGGTGGCGGAACCCTTCGCGAGGCAAGGCATTATCACTGCAGTGGCCAGCTATCGCCTCACCGGAGATGGGTTCCAATATCCCGACCAGCCAAACGACACGAAGAATGCTCTCAAATGGCTTTACGCCAACGTTCAAGGGTATGGCGGTGATCCTGAGTCCCTGTACGTGGGCGGGCATTCCGCAGGCGCCATTCTGGCGGCCGATATTGGTGTCGACCGGAAATGGATGTGGGCCGCCGGCATTCCGCGGCACGCCCTGAAAGGCATCGTGCCCATCAGTGGACCCTACGACATGCGCCAGCAAGGGCGAGAGGGAGAAGTCAATTCCTACGCGCCCACAGCTGAGCTGGGCAAAGCGGCCAGTCCCATTCTTCATGTCGGGGATCCCGCACCTGCCGCAGTGGTGGCGGTTGGTTCAACGGAGAAGTACGTGGCATCGACGGAGGAGTTGACGGAGAAGCTGAAAGCAGCAGGTTCGAATGTCCAGTACATCCTTCTGGAAGGCGAGGATCACAAGGACACAGCTTTGTCGCTGGCGAATCCAGACAGCGCCCTGTTCCAGGCCGTCTTGCTCATGATCAAACCGTGACCCCGAAGCGTGACCCGAAGCGTGACCCGAAGCGTGACCCGGGGCGTGACCCGGGGCGTACTTTGACTCCCATGACGAATCTGTTGGGTGTAGCAGTTGCCGTTATGATTTTCGCTGCGTCCGCCGCGATAGCGCAGGAGAAGGCCGGGCCGGTCACACTGGCTCTGGCCGGCGGCAGGCTGATCGACGGTTACGGTGGACCACCCCTTGAAAATGCCATCATCCTGGTGGCAGGCGATCGCATTGCCGCTGTGGGCCAGGAAGGCGCAGTCAGCATACCGGCCGGCGTTCGGGTCATCGACACCAATGGCATGACCATGTTGCCGGGGCTATGGGAATCACATGGACACTTGTTTCACGTCGGCGAGGCAGATCCCGGCGCGTTCCAGACTCGTTTTGCGGATCAGCTGCCTTCGATCATGGCTTCAGTTGCCAAGGTATCAGTTGAGTCCGGCATTACAGCGCTGCGTGAGTTCTGCACCAGTTGCGCAAGCACGGCGGAAGATTGGAACAGTCCCCTTCATGAGCAGCAAGAAATCCTCAGGAGCAAAATCTTCGAGGGCGAGCTTCCCGGTCCGAGGCTGTATTTGTCCGGGCCTATCCTGAGCCAGTTCGTCGCAGGACAAGCGCCGGGCAACAAGGCCGGCAAAAGCCGGTTCAAAATCAGCACGGAGCAGGAGGCAAAAACTGCTACCGAACGTTTGGTGGCGATGAACGTCGATAATGTTTTTGTCGGCGCTGAAATCTGGGACGTATCGTTGTTGTCCACTATCGTCAGCACCGCGCACCAGGCAGGTTTGGGTGTCGATGCCGAATCCCGCCACGTGCTGGCAACGGAGGCTTTGCTCGAGGCCGGCGTGGATCGCATCCACGTGCTCTTCACGGCCGATTCGCTGGCCTTCAACAGCGAGGAAGAATTGCGCACGCTGGTGCGCGGCAAGCGGCCATCAGCCAGCGGACCATCGGCGAACATCCTGCGCGGCCCCTGGTATCTCTCGACGCTACCCATGCGACAGGCCTACGTTTATGCCAATCACTTTCCGGAGATTGTTGACCATCCGAAATTCCGCGACATGTTTGCTCCGGAAGTCTACGAAAACCTCCGCTCTAACTGGAGCCAGCTGCATGCCATTCCGTGGGGAATCGGCGCCGAAGAACGCGTGAAGGTTGCGAAGCAAAAGCTGGCGCGTTTTATTGAGGCGGGTGGGAGGGAGCAACTCATCGCCGCTACCGATGTGGGTGCTCCAATGAATTTTCACACGCCGATTCCCTTGCAGTTGCGCAACTTCGTCGAAGCCGGGCTGACACCGATGGAAGCGATCCAGAGTGCAACCTTGCGCGCGGCGCAGATGCAAGGCGTTGATGATCAGGTGGGAACGGTGACCGCCGGCAAATTCGCGGATGTCATCGTGGTCGATGGCGATCCTCTGCAGGACATCGCGGTCCTACAGCACCGCGTTGCGCACGTGGTCGCGAACGGAAGAGTGGTGAAATAACCTATTCCCCAGAAGTGCTACTTATTAGCCTGATTCGGGTCGACGGAGAAAACCATTCCGTCCTCGGCCAGCACAAAGGGCCCATCGAACGCTTCTCTGACGGCGTGGATGTACTCGGCCCAGATGTGTTCACCTACCGCATCGCCGGTGTAAAGCCGCATCATTTCGGTCAAGGCTTCAGGCCCGGTGAGTGGAGACAGATGGTAGCCAATCAATAACTTTACCCCTGCCTCGGTGGCCAACTTGCCGAGTTCGGTGGGGGCGGTGTGCCCAGTCTGAGGGCGCTTTTTTGACGGATCCTGGAACGCCTTGCTGGCGAATTTTCCACCGGTCAGCATGCCCGGGTCCGGCTTGGTCATTTCGTGCAGCAGGATATCCGCGTCTTTTGAGAGGAGAGTCACTTCCTTCGAAGGCGCCGTATCGCCACTGATGACGATGGAGCCATGACGGGAATCCACCCGGAACGCGAGGCTCATGTGATCTGCGTAGGGGTAGTGAATGGTCTCGACCGCGGTGACCGTGAAGTCCTCGGTTTTCAGGACAACGCCGGCCCGCACGTCTTTCACCGCGTAGGGCGGCTCCATTCGGGGCCGTATTTCCTGCTCTGGTGGCCAGTTTTCCACGATGAACTGGGCGAACCGGTAATCAGCCTTGTGCATGCCGTGCAATGCAGCCTCATGCAGCTCAGCGGTGCCGGGTGGACCAAAGATTGGCAGCGTTTCCTGGCGTCCCGCGATCCAGGACGAATACATGAAATAGTCGTATGAGGCGATGTGGTCGAAATGATGATGCGACAGGAAGGCGTAATCCACGTCCAGCGGATTAATGCCAGCACGAATCATGTTTTCCATGATTCCGCGGCCAAAATCGAACATCAGGATTTTGCCATCCACGGTGACCACGGCACTGGCCCCTCCGCGCTCCGGATCGGGCATGGCCGCACCTGATCCCGTGATCAGCAAATGCATGCCTTCGGCAAACTGGCCATCTTTCGCTGCGGCATGAAGCGGCAAGCACCAGGCCAGGGAGGCCGCGACGGCAAGCGATGTCGCAAGAAAACTGGCCCGAGCCTTGTCTGGAAATTTCATGTTCGCCATCCTTATAGTCGCGAGGTCGGACACCCCGTGTGGCTCGATGTCCGCAACAATACTTACCCAATCCCGGCCCAATCCCGGATGAATCCAGCCCGTAGCATAGCGCGTCGGTGCACCGGTTCAATCGAAAAACCCGCGCAGTTTATTGCATTGAGCGCAACGAGTTCGGGCACAAGCGGTAATTAAAGCAGCCTGGAGCTGATGTACTCTGGGCCTTCGCTATGCACTGAGAAGGAATGAACCCCATGAAATCAAGAATCGCGGCTTGGGCATTGCTGATGCTGGGCGCCCTGGCGCCCCTGATCAGCATGGCACAGGAAGATCAGCCTGCCAGCAGTCCAACCATCGATCTGGCCATCGATCTGGCCATCGTTGGAGGGCAACTCATCGATGGTTTTGGAGGCCCGCCACTCCAGAACTCGGTGATCCTGGTCAGCAAAAACCGGATTGTCGCTGTCGGCCAGGTGGGAATCCTGGCAATTCCCTCCAGTGCGAAAGTCATCGACAGCAACGGCATGACGGTGCTGCCCGGATTGTGGGAGTCCCACGGTCATCTCTTTCACGTGGCGGAAGGAGACCCGGATAAATTCCCGACGGACTTCCTTTCCCGCGCACCCGACGTCATGGCCGCGGTGGCGAAAATCAGCCTGATGTCGGGGATTACAACTTTCCGCGACACCGGAGGGCCGGTCGAGCCCCAGCTCGCTCTCAAGGCGAACATCGAATCCGGAGAGGTGATCGGGCCACGGCTGTTCATCGCGGGTCCGATTCTGCGGCAAAGCGCACCGGGCACAGCGGCGGGCGGCAATGAATACCACATCAACTCCGTGGAAACTGCACGGCGCGCAACGGAGAAAGTCATTGCGCTGGGTATCGACCAGGTCAAGGTGTACGGATTCTGGGATCGGGAGATCCTCGAGGCCGTCACAGAAACGGCGCATGGCGCGGGTGTGGGCGTGGATGCAGACGTGCGGCACATCAACGCCTATAAAACCGCCATTGAAGCGGGCGTCGATCGTCTTCACCACGTGTTTACTGCTGACGCCCTATCCGATTACAGCGACGATGACCTGAGGCTCATGATTCGCGGCGTGCGGCCCACCGCAACGGGACCAAGCGCCAACATCCTGCGCGGCCCCTACATCATCCCCACGATCGAGGTGCGGAATGCCTACGTTCGCATGTCGAGTTTCCCCGAGAGCCTTGAGCATCCAAAATTCGCCGAACAGTATCCGTCAGATATTTACGAACATTTGCGCAAATCCTGGGGAAACCCCTCATCGGTCCCCTGGGGCATCGGCGCACCGGAGCGGATCAAGGCGGCAAAGCGCAAACTCAAGACCTTCATTGAGGCGGGTGGTCGCGAGCAACTGGTGGCCGGCACCGACTCCGGGTCGCCGTTTAATTTCCAAAGTCCGCTGACGCGCGAAATGCGCAACCTGCACGAGGCAGGGCTGACCGCAATGGAAACCATCCAGAGCGCAACCTTGAGGCCAGCGCAGATGCAAGGGGTCGATCAGGATCTCGGCACGGTGACCAAAGGCAAGCTCGCGGACATGATCATTGTCGATGGCGATCCGCTGCAGGACATGTCCGTGCTGGAGCACCGACTGGTGCTGGTGATCAAAGACGGCCAGCAGTACTTACCAGGCCGATCTGAACCGAAGGATTAGGCCGAGGAGCAAGCCTACCGCGCAATCCGGCCGCGGACCAACGTCTGCCGGGCTTTCTCAAGCCCATCATCGTTCAGGTCATGAGCGGTGCACGGGCCGCCGGGAAGTCTCCCTGCCCAGCATCGCCCCGGCGCCCGCCGTAAAATCATTCAGACGACCGGGTGGCGGCGATCCCCAGCGCCACCAGCTCAGCGGGCTGATCGCCGCCGCCGATGGCCACAATAATGATCTGGCGACCGTCGAGCGCGTAGGTCATGGGCGATCCATTGGCATTGCCGGGCAATTCTATATTCCCGAGAAATTCGCCTGTGGCCGGGTCGTAGACCATCAGGTAAGCATCGTCGTTCTCCAGCTTCATCGATTCGACATCGCCGCGAACGGTCCGCTGGAAATTGCGCTTTCCCTCCTGTGCGATAAACAGCAATGTGGGCGTGAGCAGCGGAAATCCCCTGCGAGCCCAGCCCAGGCGGGGTAAATTGAGATCCGCGAGCGCGGGATGATCCCGCGGACCTTCACCCATGGCAGATACCCACCTTTGCTCACCCGAATTCAAATCAATGGCGGTAATGCGCCCCCAGGGCGGCTTGAAAAGTGGCAGATCCTGCGGGCCCGGCAGGCTGCTGACTACGGCAATGAAATCGAGGTCTGAAGTTCCCGGCTCGGGAGGCTGCATTCGAATGACCGTGGGAGAGGTCTGCGACGGGACATACAGCATTCCCGTGTCCGGATTCAGAGCCGCACCTGCCCAACTCGCGCCACCTGACCAGCCCGGCATGAAGATGGTGTCGGTAAGACCTGGCGGTGTGTACACGGGGCCGTAAGCATAGTTCTGCAAAATGTCCCCGGCCTGTGCGCGCAATTCGGGGGTAAAGTCGATCAGGTCATCTGGGGCCAGCCCCTGGCGATCAAACGGGGCTGGCCGGGTGGGAAAAGGTTGGGTCGGCCAAGCCTTCTCGCCGGGAACCTCGGAGGGTGGCACTGGCCGTTCTTCAATGGGCCAGACAGGTTCACCCGTTTCCCGGTCCAATACAAAGACAAAGCCCTGTTTGGTGCTCTGCACCAGGGCCGGAACCGGGCTTCCACCCACGGTTATGTCCGCCAGGATGGGAGCCGCTGCCAGGTCATAATCCCACAGACCATGGTGGACCACCTGGAAGTGCCAGCGACGCGTGCCGCTCTTCGCGTCCAGCGCGACGATGCTTTCGGAGAACAGGTTAGCGCCAGGCCTGTGTCCGCCGAAAAGATCACTGTTGGCCGTGCCGAACGGCAAGTAGACCAACCCGCGCTCGGCATCGCAGCTCATCCAGGTCCAGACGTTGGTGTTGCCCGAGAATTCCCAGGAACCCGCTTCCCAGGTTTCATGGCCCAGGCTACCGGGTTGCGGGATCGATTCGAAGGTCCAGAGCTGCTCGCCGGTTCGAGGGTCGTAGCCACGAACATCTCCCGGCGGCATGCTCATTCGGTTTTCGAAATCAGTGATGGAGGATCCCACCACGACCACGTCACCACAGACCACTGGAGGTGAAGTCATGGTCAGAAGATCGCGATCCACCGGGCGGCGCATCCCGAGGGTCAGGCCGACTTCACCGTCTTCACCGAAGCCCGGAACCGGCGCACCCTGAACTGAGTCAAGTGCGATCAGGCGCGCATCGTTGGTTGCAATGAAAATGCGATCTCCCGTTGGATCGGCCCAGTGCGCCACGCCGCGGTGCATGAACCATTTGGAAGGAGAATCCAGCCGCCAGGAGCCGGGATCGTAAACCCATCGGGTTTCGCCGGTGCGCGCATCAATGGCGGCCACCTGGCTGAAAGACGTGCTGGTGTAGAGGGTATCCCCAATCATCAGCGGTGTCGCTTCCCAGGACCAGGCCCATAAGCGTTCCTGCTTCCCCAGGAGTTGGTTGTCTGGAGACTGCCACTTCCAAAGCACTTCAACCTCAGTGAAGTTAGCAGCGTTGATCTGATCTGCGAGCGAGAATTTGGTGGAGGCGGCGGTTGATGCATAGCTCGGCCACTCGATCGGCGCCAGCACTTCCTCGTCGGGTTGGTAGACGAACAGAACCCAAAGGGAGAGGCCTATTGCAAGGCCCGCAAGCACCCGCATGAAGATGAGTTTGGTCATGCCCGGACTTTAGCGGAGCAACACAGGTCCTACAAGGTCGCCAAGGACGGCGAACCTCTCCCTGTCAGTTCTGACAGTTTTCAGGAACCAGTCTGGTAGAACTACCAGTCGCTTTGGGAAGGCCCAGGCCGAATGCTTCGACCTGGGGATTTCTAGCGAAGTTTTACCAATTAAGGGGATCACTGAATGAAAATTATCGAGCACGTGCTTGTACGTGTGACGGCGTCCGTGCGTGCGCCATGCAATGTTCACGGCAGAACTGTGAGCCGAACGGCACCGAGCAGAGCCTGGCAGTGGCTGGCAGCGACTCTCATCCTGTTCGCGATGGGAATGAGCGTTGCGGAGGCCGCGCCGAAACCCCCCAACATTCTATTCGTCATCATGGACGATGTCGGTATGGACCAGATGAAACTCTTTGGTTACGGCGGCGAAACGCCACCCAAAATGCCGAACATCGAAGCCATTGCTGACGGCGGGGTGCGCTTCAGCAACACCTGGGCGATGCCTGCCTGCTCGACCAGTCGTGCGGTATTCTTCAACGGCCGCTTTCCACTGCGAACCAACGTTTATGGTGCGCTCGGCCCGGAAGACCTGGCCAACGCTCAGGTCTCACCCTTCGAAATGAGCGTCCCTTCACTGCTCAAGCAACAAGGTTACCAGAGTGCTCTGTTCGGCAAATTCCATCTGGGCATTCAGGGCCACAACCCCTTCCATGAGGCCATGCCGAGTTCGCTGGGTTGGGATTATTTTTACGGCTGGCTTGATCCCACCGGTGACCCGGCTTCGATAGACACCACCGCCGGAACCGGTGATGCGGAAGAAGGAGGGCCTTATAATTGTGGCTTCGTGCCCGGCGCCGATCAGGGAGGTGCCGACTTCGGTGCCTGTTACTCGGCCAATGGAGCCTGCACGGCAATGACCGCATCCGGCGGCGTGCCACCGGGACGTTCCTGCCGCGACAGTGGCGGCATCCTGGACCCGGCACAGTCCTGCCAGGTCGAGATGCCCGAGAATATTGCATCCGGCTTCCAGAACCTGAGCGCCCACTATGTGTCGACGCTGGTCATCAACCACTAAAACGGGACGGTTGAAAATGTACCTCCGACAAACATCCGGT
>JBGTHE010000054.1:0-6296 GCA_041746335.1 Lysobacterales bacterium
TCATCCAGCATGCGGTCCAGCTCGGCGCGATCGTACCAGGTGCCCCGAGTCATCACGCCTTCGATGTGATCCAGTGCGCCGAGATCCTGGAGGGGGTTGTCGCTGATCAGAATCAGATCGGCCACTGCACCTTCTCGAACCTCTCCAAGTTCTCCGGCGCGACCGAGATAATTCGCAGGTTCAAGGGTGGCTGCCCGCAAAACGGCGGCATTCGGCAAACCCACTTCGTGCAAGGCTTTCATTTCCCCGACAGTTGCCATACCGACCACGGTCTGCTGGTCCGTGCCCACCATGATCTTCGCTCCGGCTTTATGGAACGCCAGAAGTACATCCGATCTCACTTTGTATAGAAGGGCCTCACCTTTTTGCTGCTCTGGCGTCAGGCCGAAGAATTCGGCGATAACTCCGTCCCCCACATAGCCGCGCTCTTCGGGCGTCAGGTAACGCAGGCCTTCGTCGAACGCAGGCAAGGGATTATCGGTGAAGTTTCTCATGATCTGGTGAGTGGGAACGAACCAGTGGTCTTGCGCTGCCGCGTACTTGGCCAGCGCCTCGACTTTGGTGGGATCGACCAGAGTGGCGACGTCGATCTCACCTCGGCCTATGCTGCGAATAAATTGGGCTGTTTCCTCGAACATGGGAGATACGTCCGGGCTTGGCAGGCTGGTGTCGGCGAGTACGGACCAAAGCACGCTGATGAAGTGTTCCGAAGTTTTGAGGCCAGCATCGATCGCCTCACGCAGGTGCAAGGCCTGCGGGACGTGGCCCGAAACCTCCATTCCGTGCTTTTTGCCAGCTTCCGCAATGGCGTAGAACACTTCGGGCGTGAGCCGACTGTAGACCTTGACGAAATCGTAGCCCTCGCGCTTTTGTTCCGCCACCATCGCATCCGCGGCGGACGGGTCGGTCATGGCCAGCGAACCGGGCCAATACGGGGGTTCGCCGTCGTACAGCATTCCGGCAGTGACGATCTGCGGCCCGGGAATTTGGTTTGTTTTGACCGCTTCGCGTAACTTCAAAGTCTCGGGATTACCCCACATCACCCTGATTGTCGTTACGCCGTAGGCCATGTTGACCACGAGTTGCTCAGGCTTGGATACATGCGTATGCATGTCCATCAGGCCCGGGACCAAAAACTTGCCACTGCCGTCCACAACGGTGACTTCGGGAGCCAGCGGCAGGCTTTCAGCGGGAGCCATTTTGCTGATCTTGCCATCGCTTACCACTACGGTTAACCCATCAACTATAGTGCCCGTGCGCACATCAACCACTTTGGCGCCGACGAAGGCTGTATCGCCCGAATGAGCGGACGGTTGCACCAGCGAGCAGCTGGTGAGCACTAAGGCAAGGAGACCTGCCGCAACCGCGCCACGGGTTCCCATCGATTGCAGAATTCCAGTCATATGAATGTTCTCCACCCGGAAGCCGTTTCCGCCCCTTTTTAACAATAGCCCGGTTGGTTCATACGATTTCATGAATTTGGACATATTCCTAATGCACGAAGAAAATTTGCGACCAATTTCGCTGTTCATCGCAGTATAACCTCTGGAGTTCCGCTACCTTTGTGAGCATCTTGAGTAACCGATTGCGAGTGGGAGGATTCTAATAATGCAGACAGCGCAGGTAATGAAACTGACTCTGTTGATTGTTTTCGCCTTAGGTCTGTTCCCCGAGCGAGGCCATGCAGAGATTACCGCCCTGACCAACGCCGTGATCATTGACGGCACGGGGGATGCGCCTATCACCGGCGGAACGGTGATTATTGAGGATGGGCTCATTGCATCGGTAGGTGCCGCCTCGGAAATCACCCTGCCGCGCGATGCGCGCGTGATCGATCTGGCGGGAAAGACCGTGATGCCGGGCCTTGCCGATATGCATGTGCATTTCGTCGGTGGTTGGGATGGTGTCAGCGTGGACATGCTGGGCTACCAGCGGTACCTCAATGCCCTGCTGTACGCCGGGGTTACGACCATTCTGGACGTTGCGAACGTCGAACCCTACATTCTGCAGATCAGAAGTGAAATCAACAGAGGAACCATTGCGGGCCCCCGCATTTATGCAGTCGGTGCCCTGATCGACAGCGTCGATCCGGCATGGCCGCCGATTTCGATACCGATGGCCTCGGTGTCCCAGGCTGTGCCGATTGTTGAGCGCCAGGCCAAACTGGGTGTCGATGCCATCAAGGCCTATCAGGGACTTTCCATTTCACAGCTAAGTGCCCTGGTCCAGGCAGCCTCCGAGAAGGGCTTAATGGTGATCGCCGACCAGTGGACCCGCAACGGCTCCTATGATGTGGTGGCGACAGGCGTGGGTGCCATTGCGCATTTACCGGGCAGGGCTATAGAGCCAGCCACGCTCGAACTGATCGTCGAAAATCAGGTTCATTTCATCACCACGCTGGCCGTCAAGGAGACCTTTGCCCGCGAGCGCCCCGGCAACCTTGCTTTCCTCGACCACCCAGTGGTCAGGGATACCAGCCTGCCCGACTTCGACCAGGCGTTTCGTGATTACTACAACCGCGAGTTGAGCGCTGAAGACCAGGCGTTTGTGGAACGCTACAAGACGGGCCTGCAAGCGTCGAAAGAAAACGCCGCCCTTCTGCAGAAAAACGGTGTAATGCTGGTTGCGGGTACCGACGCTCCCTATCCCGGCGTGTTGCTCGGCGAGGGTATTCACCGCGAACTGGAATTGCTGGTCAGCGCAGGCTTGACACCGCTGGAGGCCATTTCAGCCGCCACGCGCAATGCAGCGAAACTGATGAAATCCGAGGATTGGGGCGTGCTGAAGCCGGGCAAGAAAGCCGATTTGATCGTGGTTGTCGGTCGTCCCGATCTTGATATCAGCGAAACACGCAGCATTGAGATGGTCATGCAAGCGGGAAAGATCCTCGACCGTGAAAGCCTGAAATTCGATCCAGCGCGTGACAAGAATTTTGGAACCGGCGCACCCGTTCACTGATTGCGAAAGGCTTTTAATTTTCGGCCCTGAAAGTCGGATCAATCAATAAAGGCGATGAAAATGACGCTAGCCCGATCCCTTACCCCCGCCCAGTTGTTGGCAACTGTATTTGGACTCAGTCTGCTGCAGGCGTGCAGCACGGAGGTACCACCAGAGTCGCCCCCGGTCGTGCAGGGCGACGTGGCCTTCGTCAATGTCAATGTCATCTCCATGCAGAGCGAGAGCGCTGATCCCGGGCGCACGGTGGTGGTGCGTGATGGCGTGATCACCCATATCGCTCCCGCTCCAGACTTAACCCTGGATGACACAATACAAACGATCGATGGCACGGGCCTTTACCTGATGCCGGCATTGACGGATATGCACGACCACGTGTTAGCACCGGAGACTCTTAAACTGCAGCTAGCTTATGGCGTGACGACGGTTCGAAACATGTGGGGGAGGCCGGATATCCTGGCATTGCGTGACGCGGTCAAGAGCGGCTCCATTCCCGGCCCCGAGATCATTTCCGGGTCCCCGTTGATTGATGACGACCCACCGTACTTCAAAGGCTCGGCCACGCTGACGCGCCCCGAAGACGCGGATGCCCTCGTGGCAGACTTGAAGGCGCAGGGTTATTCGTTCCTCAAGCCCTATGAGCTGATGAAAGCCGATGTCTACGAAGCCATGATGGTGGCGGCTGACAAGCATGGCATGCGAGTTGAGGGTCACATTCCCCAGGATGTCGATCCCGTACGAGCTGTAGAATTGGGCCAGGACACTATCGAGCATTCCTTTCGAATTGATGCGGCCATCCTCGCGGACGGCATCCCCTGGGGCGCGTCGTTCCGGTCACGGGAAATGGTTGACCTGATCGCCCGCATCGATGCCGGTGAACTTGGCTACGAGGACGCCTTCCTTCGGGAAAAATTGCGCGAGTTTTCGCGCCTGGCGGTAGCGAATGATACGGCCATAGTGCCGACGATGGGCGTGGTAAGAGCGAGAGCGTGGAGCAACATCGACATGCAGCGCATGGCCACTCATCCGCTTCTGAAGTATGTATCGCCGATGATGAGGCCGTTCTGGCTGAAACCGTTGGACGAAAGCCTGGAGCAGGACATGATCAATAGAAAGGTGATGGTGAACCTGAGCAACGAGGAAATCGCATCCTTGTTGCATTACTCCACGGTGGAGTATGGGCAATGGGTCAACATCATGGCCAAGGAGGGCGTGCTGATTCTGGGCGGTGTTGATGCGCCGAACCCTGGAATGTTTCACGGCTTTTCATTGCACGAGGAGTTGCAGCACTTTGTCGAGCTGGCCGGATTCACGCCCCTGGAAGCCCTCCGGACTGTGACGGTCAACCCGGCCCTTTATTGGGGCCTGGAAGATTCACGGGGCGTCGTGGCGCTGGGGGCTGAGGCGGATTTGCTGCTATTGAAGGCCAACCCGCTGCTGGACATCCACAATACCCTGGAAATCGAGGGGGTAATGGCTGATGGCCAGTGGCTGGATCGCAGCGAACTGGATCTCATGTTGCGCTCGGTGGAAAACGCCTACCTTGAAACCATCGAGTCGATGAATGAGGTTCAAACGGAACAGGCACCCGGTGGGGACGGTCCGCATTATTGACCCTGAAGGTCCTGAAATTCGATTCGGCGCGTGACGAGAATTTCGGCACCGGCGCACCCGTGGATTGATGGGCCGCTCAGGTTCAACGCAGGTTAGATCTTCAGATAATCAATTATCTGAGCTACGTTTAAATCAACAGCAGGAGAATCTCATGGCCACAGTGTCTGCCCCGATAGTGCGTGCTGTTTTGTTGATCAGTTTCGCCTTAATCCAGCTTTGTACAGCGCAAAGCATTCTCGCGCAACCGCTGGCAATTGTTGGCGGAACGGTCATCGACGGAACCGGGGCGCCACCCATTGCCAATGCTGTTGTCCTTCTAGACAGCGGTCGAATCAGTGCAATTGGTCGAGTGGATGAGATCGCAATACCCGATGGGGCGTTGCGAGTCGATGCCAAGGGTAAGTATGTGATTCCGGGATTGATGGACGCCAATGTCCACCTGGCTCTGTCGCACAATCTCAGCCTGGAGTTGCTTGTGCGTTACGAAAATCAATTCGACGACATCATTCTAGAAGCAGCACAAATGGCTCTAAAAGAGGGAGTCACTACCGTGTTCGATACCTGGGGTCCGTTGCCACAATTGCAATCGGTGCGTGACAAGATCAACGCGGGTCAGAGTGTGGGTTCCCGCATTTTCGTGGGGGGAAACGTAATCGGATCAAATGGGATTTTAGCGGGGGGATGGCTCCACCCGGGCGCCGAACAACACGTAAGCGCAGCGTTCCGCGAACGCATGAACCAGCGCTATGAGCAGGAAGTTGGTACGGAATTGCTGGCGATGCGGCCGGACGAAATCCCTCCCGCTATTGCAGCCTATATTGACAAAGGTGTCGACTTCTTAAAATACAATGGCGATACCCAATCGTTTGTCGGTACAAGCATGCGCAGTACGCTCTTCTTCTCACCGCGCCAGCAGGCAGCGATCGTTGAAGAAGGGCATCGCGCCGGCTTGCCGGTTCAGGCTCATATTGCCTCCGAAGAGGCCATTCACGTCGCGATCGACGTCGGGCTGGACATTGTTACCCATGGTGAGCTTGCGGCCCCGCCCAAGACCTACTCAAGATCGACCATACAGCGCCTTGCAGACAGCGGCACTGCGGTTTCGGTGCTGCCCTTCACGGAACGCCGCCTGCAGGCATTCGAGAAATTTGCCGAGGTGAATTCTCAGCAGCTCGTCTGGATTCCACTGTACCGGGCCATGCGCGAAAACCGGCGGGCCATGGTTCAGCTTGGGGTAAAAATCCTGTTGTCGACGGATGCCCATTTGCGCAATGCCGAGTTACCAGATCTTATTCCGATTCCATGGGAGGTCGATGTGGTGGATCCGGATCGGGCTATCGGAGAAGCCCATTTCAATGCTTTGGTGGCTTTAGAGGAAGATGGGATGGACCTTATGGAAGTCCTGAAGTCGGCAACCAGTAATATATCTGAAGCGTATCGAGTCGATGATGAACTCGGTACCCTGGAATCAGGGAAAGTCGCCGATCTGTTGATTCTGGATCAGAATCCGCTGCAGAGTGCGCGCAACTACCGGAGCATTCACATGGTGATCAAGGATGGCAAGGTGATAGAGCGAACGGAGTTGCCCGGTTCACCCATTATCAATCCAGCAAACTAACCCACCAAAGCCTAAGAGCTTGCGCACCCGTAGATTGATTGCAGAAGATGTTTTTTTTTGCAGCCCTGAACGCCACAACATTTCACAAGGTCACGCCCGCACGACTCGC
>JBGTHE010000055.1:0-2440 GCA_041746335.1 Lysobacterales bacterium
GCTTCAATTCCAGTGAGGTAATCCGGATGTCGTGTCAGCAGGCGGTGCATGGAACTTTGATCTGGTGAAAGCCCTCGCGGTAGGAATGAGCAACCACCCAAGTGGGCAACATAGACATCGTCGCATAAAACATTCCGATACCCTGCCGCGTTCGCCCTCAAGGAAAAGTCGTTTTCTTCACCATACCCCAGCCCAAACAGTTCCTGATCGAAAACGCCCACTTCCTGGATAGCTGCACGCGAGATCGCCATGCAGAATCCGACCGCAGTTGGCAGTTCAGGATAGTTCGGATGGCCTGTTTTTGCGATCACCTCAGCAATGTCTTCCAATTGGTCTGGAACCGGATTATTCGCGCAAAAACGTGGCATAGAGACAATTTCTCCATTATTGCTCCAGGGGGTCGCTGTGGCGATGGATGCATCTGATCCAAGGCAACGCCGCAATCCCTCCAGCCATCCCTCGGTGACTATCGTATCTGAGTTTAACAATACAACATCGCCGCCTGTCATTTGCATTCCGCGGTTAACCGTGGATACGAATCCCAAATTGCGTGTCTGCTGCTCCAGGCGCCATGCCGGGCCACCTTTACCCAGAAACTGCCTGAGCAGACCTGGAATGGAAGGGTCGTCGGACGCATCATCCAGGATCAATACTTCTGCGTGGGCGGGGACAGTACGCAATACGGAGTCCAGACAATGCTCCAGCGCCTGCCGTGCATTGTGAACAGGAATGATAATCGTGGGTAAGGTCCCCTCAGAATCAGTCACCACGGCTGTCCGACCCGGCGTCAGTCATGGCGATTCTTGTTCCTGAAGGCTGAATCCAGTGATGCTGCAGGCGGACGAACCCCAGCTCCCTGCTCTGCCCTTTCACCTGAATACGCTTTTCGTTGGTATCACACACACGCAACCCTTCAGGGTCCATGGCGTGACCGCGAATTGCGTAACTGCCCGGCAACAAAGGCAAGTGGTCAAACCGTATGCGGTAGCGGAAACGGGTGGTATCTATCCGCTCAGCCGACACAGAATCAAAATCAGAGGCGACTCCATAAATCGCGGTGCCATCCGCCCGAACCAGACCAAACAAAGCCACGGGTTGCCGGCCATCAGGTGAAACCAATGTCATGCTGATTTCAATGCTTTCGCCCTGCTGCAGGATCAACTCGTCTTCAGCTTCTTTATTGGCAAAATCAAAGTGCTCAATCCGGTACAAACCACCTTGACCAGCTAACTCATGACGTTTCTGGCGCTCTGAATCTGCCCGTGTTTCATGCCACGCCAGATAGGATTGGGTTACTTCAAATACATCCCCCTGCATTTGTGCTCGACCATTATGCAGCCACAATGCCCGGTGACAGAGCTTCTGCACCAGATACATGCTGTGGGAAACCAGCAACAAGCTGTGGCCTTGCTCCAGAAATGCCTCTATCCAGCGTATGCACTTTTTCTGGAAAGATTCATCTCCTACGGCGAGAACTTCATCCGTAATCAGCAACTCGGGATTCGAAGCAGCAACAACTGCAAAACCCAAGCGGACCACCATACCCGATGAATAATGTTTCACCGGTTCATGAACGTACTCACCGATATCCGCAAAGGCCAGAATTTCATCCAGACGTTGATCCAACTGTGCAGGGCTCATTCCCAGCAATGCGGCTTTCATACGCACGTTGTCCAGCCCGGAAAAATCGGGCTGAAAGCCAGCCCCCAATTCCAGCAGGGCAGCTACCCTGGGTCTGACAATCACAGATCCGCGGCTGGGACTAATCACCCCGGTCAGAACCTTCAACAGCGTGGATTTACCAGCGCCATTTTCACCGATAATTCCATACGACTCGCCTGGCATGACTTCAAAGCTGACATCGCGCAAAACTTCAGCGCCATGCATGGGCTCTTTTCCCCTGAGTAAAGCAGCAAAAGCGCGCAACCGCTCCCAGGGATGGTGTACGCGAGGGTAGAACTTGCTCACCCCTTCAACCCGAACCAGTGGCTGAATCACAAGAAATCCTCGAAATGGCCACGCAGGCGGCGGAAGAGTATCAAGCCTCCGTACAGGGTCATAAGACTCAAAAGCGGAACCAGAATATCCATGGTTCCCAGTGGGGTAAAACCCGTCAGAAACGATTCACGCAGCCGCATCACATACCATGAAACCGGATTCCAACTGAAGACCATAACCAGTTTTGCCGGCAACAGCGTAGCGCTGTAGAGGATAGGTGTTGTAAAAAACCAGAAGGTCATCAAAGGCGGAAGAACTTGCGCCAGATCGCGAATGAACACCTGCAGCGCGCTAGCAAACAGAGCTAAACCTGCTGCGAAAATGGCGAGAAGTATCAACAGCGGAATTGCCCAGATAAATCCCAGCCACAGCAATTCAGTACCGGTCAGAAACAGAATCAGCAATACCGCCAGATAACCAATCATATGCATGGTGAAGGTAG
>JBGTHE010000056.1:0-7230 GCA_041746335.1 Lysobacterales bacterium
AGCGTTGACCGCAAGCGTCAAGGCTGCGTTGGCTGATGATGACACAGCTCATGCACTCAAGATCGACGTAGAAGTTGCCGAGGGCATTGTCAGCCTGGGCGGTCACGTTGATTCGGAGGCTGAACGCAAAGCTGCCGTGAAGGCCGCTACCAGCGTCGAGGGTGTAGTACGCGTAGTTAACAATTTGGATGTGCGCTCTTAAAGCGAAGAGCTGAAGCGATGGATTCCGACATCCGGAATCTTCCCAAACCAATGCTGCATGGCAGTAAGGAGAGATTTATGAACTGGGACACAGTAGAAGGTAATTGGAAACAATTTAAAGGCAAGGCCCAACAAAAATGGGGCTCACTCACCAACGACGACCTTGATGCCATTCAAGGTCGACGTGAAGAGCTGGAAGGCCGACTGCAGGAACGTTACGGCAAAACCCGGGACGAAGCCAAGCAGGAAGTCGATAGCTGGATAAGCAGCATCTGAAGCCTACTTTAACTCCCGTACGAACCCGGCCCATTTTGGGCCGGGTTTTTTTTAAACCAGATAATCAGCCAAAGCCACTTATACTTAACGGGTATAACCAAACGTAACGAGCCTGGCTGTTTTTTTTCGCACACTGTGGTTGCCATCGGATTTTGATCGACACCATCAACCTGGCAGAGGGTCATCGAATGAGCCAACGTTCCATCGCAACTACAGTTCTTATGGTGCTGGCTGTCCTCTATACCCTGTACTTTGCCCGTGTTGTGTTGCTTCCCTTCACCTTTGCTTTTTTACTTTACCTTCTGTTCGCACCCACCGTTAAAGTGCTGAAACGCTTCAGCATACCTTCCGGTCTCAGTGCTGCCCTCATATTGGTAACCTTGATTGCAGTGTTGTTCGGTGGCATAGCAGCCCTTAAAGCGCCCGCGGCAGAGTGGATGAGCAAAGCGCCTACCAACCTGCGCCAGCTGACGCGGCAATTCAGTGAAATCAAGGCGCCGCTGGAAGACATCAAAGATTTGGGCGATGAAGTCGAGGAAATAACCAAGCTCGACACTGAAAAAGTAAGCCCCACCAAGGTTGAAATCAAAGTGCCGACGCCGCTGGATGAAGTCATGAAGGGCATACCCTCTTTCGCGGCAGCGTTGATCATTACGGTCATCGCCAGCTTCTTCCTGCTGGCGGGCGGGGACGAAATGACCCGTAAATTGTTGATGTTTGGACGAACGTGGAAGTCGAAACGCAAAATTCTGATGGCTGCGCGGCAAATCCAACACGATGTTTCCAGGTATTTGCGCACCGTCACCTTCATCAACATTCTGCTCGGTCTAGCCGTCACCGTGCTTATGTGGGTCCTGGAGGTTCCGAACCCGGAGCTCTGGGGGGCGATGGCAGCAATTCTGAATTTTGCACCCTATGTAGGCGCCATTATCAACACCATTGTGCTGACAGTGGTCGGGGCCGCCACCTTTCCCACTCTGGGTGAAGCAATGCTGGTCCCGGGATTATATTTGTTGCTCAATGGACTGGAAGGTATGTTGCTCACGCCATTGCTACTGGGCCGAAGCCTCAGGCTCAATCCACTGGCTGTGTTGATGGCGGTGGTTTTTTGGGGCTGGATGTGGGGCGTGATGGGCGCCTTGATGGCAGTGCCGCTGCTTTCGGTTGTAAAAGTCATACTTGATCACATTGATGCAACCCGACCGATTGCAAACCTGATGGTAAGCGAGGGCCGGGAAGCAGCCTGAGTTTCCGGTGACAGGTTGAAAACTTCTTGCAGCGTCGATAACTCTTACAAACGGTGTTGTAAGACTTACAACTTTGTGCGCAAGACTACGTATATTTAGCGGCCCCGACCGCAGATAGCGCGCACCGAGTCGTTGGCATACATTCTGCATTGACTGTCGAACAGGCAGAAGGGCCTTCCAAGGAGTAACTAAGCAAGCCAGTTGAGCTGATTCAATGGACAGTGACAGCAAGGCAGCGCGTAAAAATCATGAAACTGCTTGCGCAATCCATCAGGAACTTCCTCGACGACAAGGTAATGACCCTGGCTGCAGCTTTGTCATTTTATACCATTCTGTCTTTCGCACCGCTAATCATTCTGGCTGTCTGGCTGGGAGGCTCCCTCGGGCCGGGCGCACAGGAAGCAGTGCTCCAACAGATCAAGACTTTGACAGGCCCGGGCGCCCACGACATGGCCCGGTCGGTAATGGAAAGCGCAAGTAAACGACCCAGCCTCGGAAGTCTGGCGGGAGCCATCGGTATTCTGATCTCAATTGTGAGCGCTACTACTGTTTTTGCTCACCTGCAAAGTTCTCTTAACCGCATTTGGGGCATAGAAGCTCGTCCCAGTAATGCCATCTGGGGATGGTTAAGACGCAGGGTGCTATCCGTTGGTATCATCGCCGCCATCACTTTTGTACTCATTGTATCCCTGGGCATTAGCTCCGTACTGGGGATATTTCTGGCCCAAACCGGTACTGCCTGGGACATTCTGAATCAGATCATTACAATCGTCGTATTCGCCGGCCTTTTCACCTTGCTTTTTCGCTATTTGCCCGATGCCCGCCTGCCCTGGAACTTCGCCATTCGTGGCGGCCTGGTTACTGCAGTGATGTTTGGTGCAGGCAAATTTCTGATTGGTGTATATCTCTCGCAGGGTGAAGTGGGGGGTGCCTATGGGGCTGCTGGTTCCCTGGTTATCCTGCTGGTCTGGGTCTATTATTCAAGCGCCATCTTCTTCTTCGGTGCCGAGGTAGTACAAAGCTGGGTGCAGCTGAAGGGACAGACGATTCCCTTGACAGAATTTGCAAGCGTGAGAACCTGAATATGTCGCTGACGCACCGCATCCGGACTAATCGACTACTCCAGGTTGCGCTTGTTGCCGCAGTCATTCTGATCGGCATACGCGCAATGTTGCCGCATTGGGTAACAAAGTATGTGAATCGCGAACTCAACAACATGGGTGAATACCACGGTGAAATTGCCGATGTGGATTTACAACTGATTGTTGGCTCATATTCCATTAAACACCTCATTGTAACCAAGCATGAGAGTTCACTACCGGTACCATTTCTGGTTGCACCTGAAATTGAGCTGGCTATCGATTGGGGGGCTTTGCTGCGCGGAAAAGTCGTCGCAAAAGCAGACTTCTACGAGCCTCAATGGATGTTTGTTGACAATGATGAAGGCGAAGTGCAGGGCGGATTTGGCGTGAACTGGCGCAGGGAACTGGAGAAGCTCGCTCCCTTCCAGCTGGATGAAGTCCGTTTTCACGATGGAATTGTGCACTTCTACAACTTCACTTCAGACCCACCGGTGGAACTGCGAGCCAGTGAATTCAACGGCACTGTGCTGAATCTGAGCAATCGTGCCGATGAGAGCATCAGGCCTGCCAGCTATACGCTTTCGGCATTATTATCAGACTCCTCCAATTTGCAGTCACAGGGGAATTTTGATCCTCTGGTTCCACTGGGGGACTTCGACTTTCAGTTGAAAATCGACTCCATCCAGCTGGTCAAATTGAACAAGTTTTTTCAGGCTTACCTGAATCTTGATGTGGCCTCTGGGGACGGCAGTTTTGTGATGGAGCTCGAAGCCAGCCAGGGTCAGCTGTTGGGCTACGCCAAGCCACTTTTTACAGACGTGGACATATTCCAGTGGCAGCAGGATGTTGTCGAGCAAAAGGACAATCCGCTCCGGGTACTGTGGGAGATGGTTGCCGGAGGCGCACAAACTCTGTTCAAAAACCAGTCTGAGGACCAGTTCGCCACGCGTATAGAAATCAGGGGTGAAACGGGCGACCCGGAAGCCAGCACCTGGCAAGTCATCAAGGCAATCCTGGTCAATGCTTTCGTTGAGGCCTACAGGCCGGTCTACGAATCCTTGCCTGAAAAAGGCCGCGAAGAAAGTCCGGGCAGATGAAATAGCCGCGCAGTGCAGTTTCACTTCCCTACCGGCAATTCCCAATATTTGTATTTGTTTACCTGGAGACGCCAGACATGGTTTACTCCGGGCGCACATTTCATACAGATGACCGCATGCGCTGACTTAATCAGCTGCGGGCTGCCGAGGCTGACTTCAGTCTTTCACGGCAGAAAAAAACGTGAGTCAGACCCATGACCGACTTATTTGGCAATGAAAATGAGGTAGCACCCACAGTCGGCCGACCGCTGCCCGATCGATTGCGGCCGCTTGAGCTGGATGAAATCGTCGGTCAGGATCACCTGGTGGGGGTCGCTGCACCACTGCGCAAAATGATCGAGAGCGGTCGGCTGATTTCGATGATTCTGTGGGGACCCCCGGGGTGCGGTAAAACAACACTGGCGCGCATACTCTCAGCGCACACTGAACTGCATTTCGAGCAGCTGTCGGCCATTTTTTCGGGCGTGCAGGACCTGCGCAAAGTGTTTGAAGCGGCGCGCATCCGGAAACGCAATGGCCAGGGTACCCTGCTGTTTGTGGACGAGATTCATCGCTTCAACAAGTCCCAGCAGGATGCTTTTTTACCGGTGGTGGAAGATGGCACTATTGTTCTTATTGGAGCCACTACCGAGAACCCGTCATTCGAGCTTAACGCCGCCTTGCTATCCCGAGCGCAGGTCTATGTACTCAAGAGGCTGGACGACGCAGCGCTGGAAGCATTGATCGAACGCGCTGAAAAGGATGCAGGTCGCAAACTGCCCACCGATGAGCAGGCCCGTTCCACGCTCAAAGCCATGGCCGACGGAGACGGCCGTTACGTCCTGGCCATGTGCGAGCAGATCCTCGCGCAAATGGAACTGCTGAATACCGAGGCTTTGTTGCGCATTGTGCAGCGCCGGGCACCTCTATATGACAAAGGTGACGATGCGCACTTCAACCTCATCTCTGCCTTGCATAAATCCGTGCGCGGTTCCGACGCCGATGCGGCTCTGTACTGGTTTGCACGCATGCTGGCCGGTGGGGAGCACCCCGAATACATTGCGCGGCGCATGAGCCGCATGGCGATTGAAGACATTGGTCTGGCTGATCCGCAAGCTCTGCCGACCTGTATCGCGGCCTGGCAGGCTTATGAACGTATGGGCAGCCCGGAAGGTGAACTGGCGCTGGCTCAGGCGCTGATTTACCTCGCCACGGCCCCTAAATCGAATGCGGCTTACACAGCTTATGGCGCAGCGCGCAATGCGGCTGAACACACCGGCTCACTGGCTCCACCCAAACATATCCTGAATGCGCCTACCCGCTTGATGAAGAAGCAGGGTTACGGCAGCGGCTACCAGTATGATCACGATACCGCTGAGGGGTTTTCTGGGCAAAACTATTTCCCTGACGAAATGGAGCGCCAGCGCTTTTACCATCCAGCGAAGCGTGGCTTCGAGAGGGAAATTAGTAAGCGCCTGGAGTATTGGGATAAATTGCGAAACAAGCTTGGCGGTCAGCAGGAGTAGATCTCAAGGGATGCAGCCTGGCGGATATCTACGGTCCAGCTTGAACGAGAAAGCCCCGGCTCAGGGCCGGGGCAAACAACTTTTCAGCCTTTGGAATCGTATTCCTAAGGAAGGCAATCAAAATTCTGGAAATCTCGAACCGCCAGGTCGAGAATCTCAAGTCGACATTCGGCTTCCTGCTCAGGAGTGAGGGTGCTGTTCTCGCCAAATGCTGTAGTGACTGAATTGGTATAGAGACAGTAGCCCTCTTCTACATACAGAAATTCAGACAGAGGATTTTCCGGGTTGTCCAGGTTATCGTAAGAAATGAGATCAACTTCGGGACTCAAGAAGCAGGCAGAAGGCGGCACATTTGGATCGAAACCCACTTCCTCAGCCGTGAGCGTATTCCAGCAAGCGCAACTCAAGGTAGGTGGGTTAACATCGGTACCTGGCATAACCGGGTCGGAGGAGGATTTCTTTTTGTTGTAATTGTCCAGGATCACCTGGCTGTTGGCACCCGACGCATGATAGGCAATACACAGGCCATACAATCCCTTGGTGACACCATCGGCTTTCAAGGCATCACATATTTCATTGTTGGCGTGTGCAGAGGTGGAAAAAAGTACTATCAAAAATGCTGAAAGCAGGTACAAGCAATTCTTGCGCATGACAAATCTCCCTTTTTTACTGTGAAATTCCCTTTAACGCGTAGAACACATATCCATAGTGTATGCCATATGCTACTAAAAGAAACATTAATCAGTTAATTCAACATAATTGGAACAATCGTTCCGAGTCCCACTGTTGTCAGTAGTGTCCCAAATAGCTAGCAGGTCACACAAATCGGCATTTTCCTAGCGCACAAAAACACTTTCCTGCATTGATTCTTCGGACTGAGAGATCAACAGCAAGTTGGTCGGCTTTGCAACCAGACCCTTGGCATCAAAAGAAATTACCGACTCATCAGTGATTAGCTGGATGTCTGAAGGCAACACAAATTCCTGCAGCAAATTTCCGCTATTTAAGGCCTCATTCCGGTCAGGGTACGAAAAATTTATGGAGTGATTTTCACCCGCTGTTGCCGTGTTCAAATGCATAACGACTTCAGTTTCGAGTTGTCGGGCCATGTTCCTGGCACTTTGCACAGAGAAATTAACGCCCTCAATTGCGACCAATAAGTCAGCTTTGTTGGTGGCTCGGGTGAATGAATTGGCGAAAAAAGTGATTATCACAGCCATCATTCCCAGGACAATAAGGAGTTCTACGGCAGTAACACCACGCATTTTTGAAGTAATTGAACTGGTCAATTTGGTCTATCCCCTTTGGCAATCTAACGTTAGTTCGGCCTTACGGCGCGGGATGATTGCAAAGCGAATGCAGTCCATTTTGGAAGTTGGTACTTTTCCGTGTACCGGCTTATTGAACATGCCCCCCTTGTGCTGGCATGTAAAGTAATCCCCTGATTTTCTGGTTTGCATCTAGCCGGTCGAAAGACTTGCGACTCTTGCTGATCGATAATTCAGCCGCGGGAGAATAACCCAAAAGTACCCCCGGCTGCAATGGTTTGTGGTTTGGTGCTCACCAGAGTTGCATAAAAAGCCAACGGCCTTTTTCACTCCCAGCAAATGGTCACCGCGGTATTTCCGCCGCTATACTTGCGGCCTGCGCTGTTAAGATTAAGAGTACTGCAGGCGGTGCCATCCTTGGCCTTGTCCTTTACCTGATCGTTTTGCGCGACTGCCTGTAAAGTAAATGCAGTGGCAGTGCGTACAGGCATCGAGAGCACATAATCAGCATGAGTCGGAGCCGGGAGTTGGGCGACAGTCGCATATTGCGGGTT
>JBGTHE010000057.1:0-3557 GCA_041746335.1 Lysobacterales bacterium
ACCAGCAACAATGCAAGGAAAAGTGGCGTAACCATCAGCGCACCATTCACACGCACGAAAAATTGCTGGCCATGATACTGATCGGTAACCGGTAACCAGCGGCGCGCCATTATGACCAGAGGATTTTGTCCCGGATCGACGGTTTCATGACGTATCAGCATCATCTTGATGGCGGTGTAAATCAGGAAGGCCCCGAAAATGTAGATGACCCAGTCAAAGCTGTTGATCAGGGCTACGCCCAGACCAATCATCACCCCGCGCAATACTACCGCTCCGAGGATGCCCCAAAACAATACACGATGCTGCAATTCCAGAGGCACTCGGAAATAGGAAAAGATCATGGCAATAACAAAAATATTATCCACCGACAGCGATTTTTCCAGCAGATAACCCATCAGATACTGCGACGCTGCTTCCTTTCCGGTGAGGTGCTCAGTGGCCAGGCTGGCCCAATCGTAATTGTTTTCATAAAGCAGATAGACGGCGCCATTGAAGGCCAGCGCCATGCTGACCCAAACCAGGGTCCAGATCATGGCATCGCGCACCGTAGGGGTGGAAGGTTTGCGGTGAAACACTCCCAGATCGAGGGCGACCATCGTAAAGACGAAAACAAGGAACGCCACCCAGATTGGTATAGTCATTATGGATTCATTGTGAGATTGGTTCGAAGGTTCACGCGTAAGATAGCCTAATCATGGCAGCTTTGGGCGATAAAATCATCCAGAAGCCTACTCTTTCCAGCGCTGGACTTGAGTTAGAATGCGGCAATTCCTGAATACTATTCACTCCAGGTGAGCAGGCAATCCATGCGCAATACTTCGAAGGCCCCAGCTTTGAACTTCGCAAAACCCAGTCCTCCTGTCTTGATGTGTTTGCTTACGCTGCTCGGTTTGATGAGCCTGCAAAACAGTTTCGCTCAGGACGCCAATACAGCGGAACCATCGCCTGCAGCAGCCAGCACAGCAACCGTAACGGTTGATGGCATTCCCCTGTTTCCCTTGCGCGGCGTCTCCTCGTTTCCTGCGCGCGAACGGGCTGCTGGAGTCGAAGACCGGATCGTAGCGTTTGCAGCTGATGAATCCCGCTCTGTGGATGAACTGCAGATTGAACATGGCGACGACGCTGAGATTATCAAAGGCGGCCAGACCATCATCGTGCAAATCTTCGATGTCGATGCGGAACTCGAAAATCTTTCGCGGCAGATTCTGGCTGGAGTGTACCTCGAAGAGATCAAGCAGGTGGTTATCCAGTATCGCCATGTTCGGACGGCTGAGGTGCTGTGGAAAAACGTAGCCTATGCTGCAGGAGTCACTTTGATCAGTGCCGTGTTGCTGTGGGCACTCATCCGCCTGTTCCGCTGGCTGGAAGGTTTTACCGCCCGGCATGTGCAGCGCAACATCAACGAACTCGCCCACAAATCTCATGATCTTTTCAGTGGGGCGCAAGCGTGGGGGCTGTTTGCCTCATTGTTACGCCTGCTCCGGATACTGGCCATTATTCTGCTGGTGTATTTTTTGCTCAACACAGTGCTGGGTCTGTTTCCCTGGACCCGTCCCATGGCCCTCACCTTGTTCGCACTGGTGCTGAACCCGGTTGAAAGCATCGCGCGCGGGTTTGTAAACGCTATCCCTGATCTGGCTTTCCTGCTCGTCCTGTTTCTGGTGGTGCGCTATTTTCTCAAGATCATTCGTGTGTTCTTCAAACGGGTTGAGAGTGGCTTTATCAAGCTGGACAATTTTGATTCCGACTGGGCCATGCCCACCTTCAAGATTCTGCGCGTACTGATAGTCGCCTTCGCTCTGGTAATTGCCTATCCCTATATTCCAGGATCGGATTCGATGGCTTTCAAAGGCATCTCGGTGTTCTTGGGGGTCATCTTTTCATTGGGCTCCTCTTCCGTCATTGCCGGGATGATAGCCGGCCTGGTCATGACCTACCGTGGCGCTTTCAAGGAAGGCGACCGGGTGAGAATCGGCGATGTCATGGGCGAGGTGATTGATATGCGCATGATGGTCACGCGGGTGCGAACAGCCAAAAATGAAGTGGTGGTCATCCCCAATACCAACATTCTCAGCACCAACGTAATCAATTACTCAACCATGGCCAGAACCGGCAACCTGATACTGCACAGCATCGTGAGTATTGGCTATGACACGCCATGGCGTCAGGTGGAAGCCATGTTGTTGCTGGCCGCTGAGCGCACAGAAGGCCTGTTGAAAAGTCCGGCGCCTTTTGTTTTGCAGGGCCAGTTGGGTGATTTTGCGGTCAACTATGAAATCAATGTTTACTGCAATGATGAAACGAAAATGTTGAGCCTGTATTCAAAACTGCACGCCAATATCCAGGATATGTTCAACGAGTATGGCGTGCAGATCATGTCACCCTCGTACGAAGCAGATCCGGAGTCGGCGAAGATAGTGCCCAGGGAACAATGGTTCGCGGCCCCAGCGAAAAGTCCTGAGTAGTGAGTTTTGCCCCCCGTGAACTCTAGACTTCGGGCGGCCGCGCCAGTGGATCAGTAAACTCCACCACCTGATCGCTGTAAAACCCGTTGAAGCGGGTTCGGCCAGCCAGGCTGTAAGCACCGATGCGGCCAAACTCCAGCACGTCGCCCTCACGAATATCCTCAGGCAATTCCACCCGGCCAGGGAGTATGTCGGTGGAATCGCAGGTTGGTCCGTACAACAGGAAGGACTTCACCGGCCCGGGGTATGCCTCACCATTGCGAAAACAACGCACGGGGAAACGCTCATGGCCCTTGAACCGCAGCTCCCAGAAAATTCCGTACATTCCATCATTCAGGTACAGCCGATCGTCTTTGCGCAGCAGCACGCTGACCACTGCCGATAACCCCGGCCCGGCCAGAGCACGGCCTGGTTCAGCCATCAACTCACCCTGCTTTGCCATCGGTAGACCCACCATCGCCGCGCGCACCGTTGCATGGTATTCGTCCAATGCAGGCACCTCGAATCCCGGATAAGACAACGGAAAACCACCACCGATATCTATCAGTCGGACTTTGAAATCGAGCGACTTCAGCACCGATTGCGCCACGCTGATGGAATGTTGGTAGGCAGCGGTGCTGGTCACCGATGAACCCACATTGAAGGCCAGCGCAGGCTCTGCACCCCGGCGCAACAATTCCTGCAAAAGCCCGGGAACATTCGCGGGTGGTGCGCCAAAACGTTCTGACAGGTTCAGCATGGCCGACTCGTGCTGCACCGCCATCCGTACGAAAACTACAATTTTGCTAAGCTCGATCTCTGCGGCCAGCAAATCGATGCCACGGGCATGATCCACCATGAAATGCCGCATGCCCAATCGCTCATAAGCATCCCGGGCTGCGCCTTGCAGGCGTACCGGCACCATGAAATAAGGGGTCCCTTCAGGGCAATGCTGGCGAACCAATTCAATTTCCGGCACCGAGGCGCAATCGAAATGCCTGACACCTCCCTCGTACAGCAAACGGACAACGGCGGGATGATCGTTGGCTTTAACGGCATACAGCACTCTTCCCGGAAAGGCGCTGACAAATTGTCGCGCTGTCTGACGATAAA
>JBGTHE010000058.1:0-7104 GCA_041746335.1 Lysobacterales bacterium
CTACATTGCCCGCTATGACGATTTGCTGACCGGGCGCGAAGAGGTGGTCGATGTGTCGAAGGTCGATGTGTCCATGAATGGCATCGAATTACAGGACCGTGAGTTTTTCGCGGCAATCGCAGAAGGGCGTGAACCCAACTCCAGCGTTGGCCAGGTTTTGGCCTGTTACAAAGCGCTGCATGAGTTGGAACTGCAGCTTAACGCCGGGGACTGATCACTTGCTGCAAAGGCAAATAGCAGGCATCACCATTCCCGCCATGGGCCAGGTTTCCCTGAAACTGTCCAGCGGGATATTGATACCGAAGAATTCGGGGAGAGCGAATTACCATGAGCGCAGTGTCTCGCAAAGCTGACGTCGTCATTATCGGGTCTGGGCCTGCCGGTCTGATGCTGGGGCATTTACTGTGCCAGGCAGGCATTGATGTAGTGATTGTCGAGCGGCAAACCCGAAGCCACGTCGAGAGCAGAATTCGCGCGGGCGTACTGGAAGACACGGCCACTAAAATTCTCGATCAGCTGAGAATCAATTCGCGGCTTCATGCCGAAGGATTGACTCATGACGGCTTCAATCTCGCCGATGGCGAACGCCTGATTCACATCGACATCCAGGGGCTGACTGGCCGCACAGTGACGGTTTACGGCCAAACCGAAATTACCCGGGATCTCATCGATGCGGCAGCCGATCGCGGTCTCGAAATTCTATGGAATGTGTCGGATGTCAAATTGCACGGAATTGAATCTGACTCGCCGCATGTCACTTTCGCTCACGAAGGTGAACCAGCCAGGATCGACGCGAAATTTATTGCTGGCTGTGACGGTTTTCACGGCCCCTCACGCAAGGCAATACCCTCTTCGGTTTCACAAAACTTCGAAAACGTTTACCCCTTTGGCTGGCTGGGCATACTGGCCGATGTACCGCCCTGTAACGAAGAGTTGATTTACGCCAATCATGAACGAGGCTTTGCACTCGCATCCATGCGCTCTCGCACGCGCAGCCGTTACTACATCCAGGTGCCGATCGAGGAAAAGCTTGAGGACTGGCCGGATGAGCGCTTGTGGGATGAGCTGGAAATACGTCTTGGACCTGCGGTGGCTGCACACATCACGCGTGGGCCGGCGCTGGAAAAATCCATTGCACCGCTACGTTCTTTTGTTTTCGAACCCATGCGATATCACAACCTTTTCCTGGCCGGTGACTCGGCCCACATTGTGCCGCCTACTGGCGCAAAAGGTCTGAATCTGGCAGCCTCCGATGTGGCGTATCTGTCGGCTGCACTGATCGACTTCTTCAGGTCCGGTGACAGGTCCGGAATCGACACGTATTCAGAAAAGGCCCTGGCCAGGGTTTGGAAATCCGAGCGCTTCTCATGGCAGCTGACCAAGCTGATGCACCGCTTTCCCGAGAACGGGCCGTTCGAGCGGCGCATGCAGGTGGCTGAATTGGATTACATTGCCAGCAGCGAGGCAGCCAGGAAATCCATTGCGGAGAATTATGTGGGTTTGCCGCTTTAGGGAAACTCTGTTTTGTTCAGAGATTGTGCGGTGTAGAGAGAAGGTGAGGCCGGAAACCCGCCTGGGCCGAGTGCAGCGTATCAGCTCGGCGCAGTCCAGGGCTTTGGCCAATCTCTAGCGGCTTATCAACCGTTACGTGTGCTTTGAACGCAAACACAGTTTGCAAAGCAGGCGCGTCGCCAGTCCAGGTTGTTTACACTCCAAAGGCTGAACAATCCAAACAGAAAAATCAAAATACTTTGCAAGTGATGGGGCGTCACTTTGCTCCCAGCCGAGCAGGCTGGAAAGCGATCAACCTTATGGGGGTGCAGGATCGTCCGGCAAGCGCTCCAGGCGATTTGCTGATGATGGGTGGGTGGAAAAGCTGACTTCACTGGCTTCACCGGTGGTACTTATTCGAGTCAGAACGATACGCAGACCAGCGGGTGCATAGCCAGTCACAGCGGCAAGATTACGCCCGGCGGCATCAGCTTCGTATTCGGTTTTGGGATCGAAGCCTTTAACCAGGATAAGATCTGCGGCATCACCCACCAGAGATTCATAAGCGGCAAAGTCTGCATTGTTGTCGGCCATTAGGCTCGATACTCCACCCACCAATTCGCCACGCGCGATGATGTCTATGGCATGTCGTTCATCGATATGAATGATTTCATGTGCCAGCACTCCGGCCAGTTCGTGATCGCTGAGCGGCAGATCATACAAACCGCGGGTGATGAAGATGCGTCCTCCAGGCGCCGAAAAAGCATTAACGGTGCTCGAATCTAGCAGGCCAAAGCGCCACTGCACATCCTGCCGGGTGGCGTACTGGGCCAGAATGCTGCCGATCAAGTTAACGCGCCGCGTAGCCGCCTCATCCCGCCAGACCCCGCCGTAATTGCTGACGATGGTGAGTGCAACTGCATCGCCAATCGCAACTTCTTCTTCGAGCGACAAACCCGAAACACCTTTCACCACGCGCGCCGTATCGTCGGTAGTCTTTTTGACCTTGTCCACCATGTCGGTCAGGTCTTTCAGACCCGGAATCTGTGCATAAGCCGGTTGTGTAGATAGCAGGCCCAATACCAGCAAGGCAACAAAGTATTTTTTCATGGCTGGTACTCGCCGAGCTGCTGCTCACTCATCCAGGCCAACACTTCTTCGCGCCTGAGCAGGGCGGCCTGCTGATCCACCCAATCGATATCCGCCAGTGCATCCGATTCCCCATGCCGCTCGGCATAGCTTTGCGCCGCGGGTGCCAGTGGCCGCGCCGCAGCCACGGTGTCGGTTGCCGCCGCAGCAAGCTGGGTCATACCTGCAGACGGTGCAATCGCGGGTTTCTCGCTGGCAATATTACCCTGGAACACCCAACCTTCAGCCCTTTCTTTGCCCCCACCTTTTACACTGTCAGCTTTGATGTGCAGCCACATGCCCTGAACTTCTTTCACTTTGTGCTTTACCCCAAAGCCAACGGTAGCAACCGTGGCGGCCAGTGGCTTGGGCTCTGCCAACAAAGCCGTTTCGTAGTGCTTACTCCAGACCTTGTCGCCCTTCTCAAATGCCGTGGCGCTGAAGGCCAGCAGGCCACCCAGGAGGAATGCCAGTGTCCAAGGGAGGAATCGCCGAATTGGTTTCATTTGGTCTCCAGTTTCAAAACTGCCTGCCAGTCTGACCCGGGCGAATGGGCCAGCAAAACTCGCGACTGTTCGAGGTACCCGGCGCTCAGGTAATCGTGGGGGCGCAGGACAAGTGCATTGCCGAAGGCCCCTATGGCCGCAGCGAAATCGCGCTCGCAATAGGCACGGAATGCACTGCTGAAGGTCTCGGCAAACCGAACCGTCGCAGCATCCGCGCTCACCCGCTCCGCCAGCAACTCAAACACCTCAACAGCCTCGGTCTTGCCTTTCACCTGCAAGCGGGCGGCCGGGCGCAGCACCATACTGGCCTCAGCATACGCTGCCGTCTGCGGGCCGAGCAAGATTGTGGTACCGGTTTCCTTGTTGGCCCCTTCCAGTCGCGAGGCCAGATTTACCGCATCGCCCAGCACCGTGTAATTCTTTTTGCGACTGGAGCCCACATTACCGACCACCACTGGCCCCGTGTTGATGCCGGTTCGCATGCCCAACCGCATACCGTACCTGTCTTCGATTTCATTATTGAAGCGCTCCAGCGCAGCCTGGCCCGCTAGAGCGGCACGACAGGCTTGCACTGCATGATTCTCCAGCGGCTCCGGGCTGCCAAAAACGGCCATGATGGCATCGCCAATGTATTTGTCGAGGTAGCCGCCGTGATCGAGGATGCAGGCGGTCTGCCCCTCCAGCAAATGATTGATCATGGCCACCAGATCAGGCGGCGACAGCTTTTCACTGATGGTGGTGAAACCGGCGATGTCTGAAAAGGAAACCGAAAGCTCGCGCAGTTCCCCGCCCAGCTCTATGGCATCCGGATCGGCCAGCAATCGGCTGACCACCGCCGGTGATACATAGGCGCCAAACCAGCCCTGGATTTCCTGCTTGCGCGCCCGTTCCACGCGAAAGCTTTCGACGGCAAGTGTAGTAAACGCAATCGCGACCGCCACTATGGGTACGCCCGGTGCAAACCACAGGCCGGCGAGAAACAATCCGGTGCTGGCCATTACCAGCAGGATGAGCATCCCTGCTGCAATCAAAGCGGGTCGCTGCAAGCCGACTCCCGAACGCGCTGACCAGGGCAGCGCCAGCAGTACCAGCAGGGCTGCAATGCCGGCAGGGACCGGCCCCGGATCTTCCAGGTGATCACCTGCCTGGATGCTTGCGTAAGCATTCCATTGCAACACCACTCCGGGCTCAGGTGCGCCCAGCGGCGTGGCAATCGCATCGAAAGTGGCAGCCGCATTGGCGCCGATGAACACGGTTTTACTGCTGAGAACTTGTGAGGATTCTCCGGAGTTCTGCGCGTCGGAAGCAGCTACTGCAGCGGCTTGGGTCAGAAATTCAGCCAGACCTTCGGGATCAAAATCCGGATTCGCCTGAGTGGCCTGGTCCAGCAATTCCCAGCCCGCAGTGACGAACGGCGCAGCCGACAGAACCGGCACTCCGCGTGCGCGCAATGCTTCAAGATTGCCACGCCAGCGCAGCAGGATGGACTCGCGCGGCCATTCAGCCTTTCGCCCATCCTGTTCCTCACCCGATGCCAGCGCAGCCGCAGCCAGCGAATCCAACGGCGCATAACGACGAATCACCGAATCTGAATCCGGCGTGGTGCGCACGTAACCCCATCTGGGCACGGCGCTGAACAACTCAGGATGGGCGGCACGGAATTCGTCCGGCCATACTGCGGGCAGCCTGTCCGGGACGGTTGCCAGGACGACGCCCGGCAGCCCCGCGGCGATCGCACCCAGCAGCAGATCCTGTTCCGCCGCCGCGAAGTTTTCCAGAAACATCAGATCGACCACGATATGCTCAGCACCGGCAGCTGCCAAGCCGCTGATCAGTGCAGCGAAGGCGGCACGCGGCCAGGGCCAACGCATGCTGAAGGGAGCCTGGCCGAGCGCCGAGATGGCATGCTCATCGATGAGGACAAGGACCGTATCGGCGGGCATCGCCGCATATTTGGCGGTCATGCTTTGCAAGGAATCAAACCACCAGCGATCGTAACGCCCGGTGATACCGCTGAGCGCGAGCAGCAGGCATACGGCTGCAGAAATGATCACGACTTTCCCTGTTTGGAATGCGGCCGCAGGGGCCATCATCTCACCCGGTTCATGTGCTTCAGCGACATGCCACCAGAATACCCGAATCGAAGCATCGCTGCCCCGCCGGTAGCGCCACACTCAACGCAAAAAAAACGCCGCAAAACTTTTTTGAAAAGGGCAGTTCTACGTTTTATACTCGCTCGAATGCCAACCACGGGGAGCTACCCATGCTGGTCAATGAAGCGCCGCGAAGCCGTATTCTGATCCTCATCACTGTGCTGCTATTGGTTGCTGGGTGCGGCGGCAGCAGCGACCCTGATCCCGTCTCCAACGCTGCCACCGAAGTTGATGGAACTGCTGCTGTTTCAGATCAGGTCAGTGCACCAAAGGCCGAAACAGTTGTGGATGTGCCCGATGCATGCGTGCTTTTCGACCGCATGGAGCTCGAACGGACGCTGGGTTGGGAGCTCTACGACCCGGAACCGGATGAACTACCTCCCGGGCTCTACGCCTGTGACTTTGGCAGCCCGCCGCTCTTTTATGCGACGCGTAAATATCCCAATCCAGCGCTGCCCGAGACGATTGGCTTCAGTTCCCTTAATGTCAACACGAATATCACCGACGCCGAGAGCTTCGAGGAGTTCCGGCAGATGATCGGGGAAGCGGGTGAAGATGTTCCCGGCATTGGCGACGGAGCTTATTTTTATGGCTTTGACATGATCTACGGAAGAGTTGGCGCCAAAGGCTTCAGCATGAGGATTTACACTGCCGCGGATACCGATGAGGAACGCGCGCTGGTGCGCGAAATGATGTTGACCCTGGCACGGCAAGCCGCAGCAAGACTCCAGTAGGCCTTTTGAGGAGTTGGGGTGATTTCGCTGCCCGCTCCCTGGTGGGCTGACTAAAGCTTTTCAGGTAGCAACAGGTAGCAGGATGGTGACCAGCGCGCCGCCATCAGGATGATTGTGCAGGCTGATGCGGCCATCGTGCTCGCTCACAATTTTCCGGCAAATGGCCAGGCCCAGGCCACTGCCACCGGACTTGTGGGTCACATAGGGTTCGAAGGGCCTTTGTAGAACCGCTTCTGGAAAGCCCTTTCCATGGTCCCGAATCTCGCACTGCAGCCACGAACTGTCCTCGAAATCCAGCATCGCCGTGGAAATATCGATGTGCGCATCATCACTGCCAGATCCTTCTTGCGCATTGCGCAGAAGGTTATGCAGCAACTGTCGCAAGCGGCCAGCATCGGCTTTCAAATGGCCGCCTTCGGAATGCAAATTCAGATGAAATTGCGTATTGGCGTCGCCCTGCTGGTATAAGGCCACCACTTCCTGGATCAACTGGTTCAGGTCTATGTTCTCGCGCGTCAGAACGGGCTCGCGCGCGTAGTCACCAAAGGCATCCACCAGGGTGCGCAAAGCTTCGACCTGCGCCACGATGGTGCTTGCAGCTTTGTCCAGCAGGGCACCATCGATGCTGTCCAGTTTGCTGATCAATTTCATTTGTAATCGCTCTGCCGCGAGCCTGATAGGGGTCAGCGGGTTTTTTACTTCGTGCGCCAGGCGGCGGGCAGCTTCCGCCCAGGCAGCCTCACGTTGCGCCTGGTTGAGAATGGTAACGTCGTCAAATACAACGACCTGACCCTGGTCCATCAGCTGTGATCCTCTTGCCAATAGCACCAGTGAAGCGTTGTCGCGCTGCAGCCGGATTTCTTGCTGCCAGGTCGTGCGACCGCTGCGACTTTGCTTAGAGATGGCTTCAGCAAGTGGCTTGAGATAGCTTCGATCCGCAATCCAGTCAGTCAGGTTGCCCGTGTCTGAGAGTTGCTCGCTGGCCAGGCCAAGGATTTGACGACAAGAGCGATTGGCACGAAGGATTAAGCCATTCTTATCGAGCGTCAGCACGCCGGAAGACAAATTGCCCAGCACTGCCTCGAGATAATC
>JBGTHE010000059.1:0-2684 GCA_041746335.1 Lysobacterales bacterium
CACCGTCTTCATCAGTACTTTCCAGTACACCGAAGCGACGATCCAGTGCGTTGATACGCAGAACATAGAAGAGGATCAACAGCAGGAATATGTAAATTGAGCCTTGCTGGGCAAACCAGAAGCCCAGCTTGAAACCAAAAAATTGAAACTGGTTGAGGGTGTCTGCGAACAGGATTCCGCAGCCGTAAGAAGCGAGGAACCAGACGATCAGGCAAATGCTGACCAGTTTCAGATTGGCCTTCCAATAGTCTTGCCGGCGTTTTTGTTGAAAGTCAGCAGTGTCAAGGCGAGGTTCTGGGCTCACGGTATTTTATTCTCTTTGTGGTGCGCGTTACATTAACAGCACTGGCTGCCAAGATTCCAGCAACGCTTTGCTGTAAAGTAGGGCACCGTAAAAAATCAAACGCACTGTTGAAAGCAGTTAGTTGAAGTTGTTTGGGCTTCAGCGATTCCTGACAAAAGCAAGAAACAGGGAAGGTGGTCATGGCCTCGAAAGCAACGCTTTTTCATCGTTCTCAGCCTTCAAGCTTGTGCTTGCTCGTGCTGGGCCTGTTGAGCTTGCCCGATGATCTTATCGCGGCCGATAGCGTGGCAGCGCTGGGGCGGCTGGAACCCATCAACGGTGTTCGCCTGCTTTCAGCTCCGCTCACTCCCGAGTCCGTTTCGGGTGTTGTTGTCTCCGAAATGCTGGTCAAACTGGGTGAGGATGTAGAACAGGGTCAGTTGCTGGCGGTGATGGAGACTGCGACTTTGTCAAAGGCGCATTTGCAGGAAGCAATTGCCGAGTTGGAATTGGCAGAGCGCCGGGCTCGGGCTCAGGATGCAGCTGCAGAAGAAGTGTGTGTCAGAGCCAGTGTTGCAGCACGGGAATCGGCACGCCGAACGGAACTGTTGCAGAAAGGTGTGGCGGGCGAGGAAGAAGCGGACCTCGCCGCTGGCCGGGCGGAAGCGCTGGACGCTGCCTGCAGCTCAGCCAGGACTGCGACTCACGCCGCGAATGCTGAAATCCTGTTAGCCCAATCGCACATCGAAGTGCGTGAAGTCCAGCTGCAACGGAGCATGATCCGGGCCCCGGAAGCGGGCCGTATTCTGGCGATAAACGCCTGGCCGGGGGAGTTGGCAGCACTTCAAGGTTTGCTGGAACTTGGCCAGGTCAACAATATGTACGCTGTGGCAGAAGTTTTTGAAACGGACATCGCCCGTGTGCAAGTCGGTCAGAAGGCGCAGATCAGCAGTGATGCCCTGGGCTCGGTGCTCACCGGAACGGTGGAAACCATACACCAGAAGGTGGCCAAGATGGATACGATTGGCACCGATCCGGCCGCTCGGAAAGATGCCCGCATCATTGAGGTAGAAATTCGTCTGGATGATTCAGCCGCTGCTGCGAGTTTTACCTATCTGCAGGTTGATATTGTGATCAACCCTTGAGCACTTCTTCGGAATGATACTGGGCTGGATGCAGCTGAAACACCGGCCCATGCGCCTGCTGGTAGCGGTAGGTGGCATCGGTTTCGCGGTACTGCTGATCCTCATGCAACTGGGATTTCGTTCGGCGCTGTTTGAGAGCGCGGTGCGCTTTCACGAGCGGCTGCAATACGACATCGTCCTGTTCAGCCCAGACAGTGTGTTCATCGTCCGCCCGCAAGGTTTTTCCATACGCCGTCTCTACCAGGCACTGGGAACCGAAGGCGTGGAAGATATCACGCCGGTCTACATTTTCCCTTCCGTCTGGAAAAACCCCTGGAATAATCAACGCCGCAGCATCAATACTTTAGGTTTTGATCCCGACCGTCCCTTTCTGGACGCACCCGGCTTTGAGGAAACGCGGCATTTGCTTCACCGCCAGAACGTGGTGCTGTTTGATGCCGAATCACGCCCCGAATTCGGCGAAGTCGCCGAACACTTTGCTGACGTGGGCGCTTTTACCACCGAGATCAATAACCGCGAAATGGAGGTCGTTGGTCTGTTCCAAATGGGCACCTCCTTTGGCATTGATGGCACTGTGATCACCAGCGATGACAACTGGTTGCGCTTGTTTCCGGAGCGGCGAAGGGACGAAATCCAGCTGGGACTGATTCATTTGAAAGACCCAGCGGCCGCCAGCGAGGTCCGCGATATCCTGCAGGACTATTTGCCCAAGGATGTGCTGGTCATGACCCGCGCTGATTTCGTCCAGCGTGAAACCGCCTACTGGAATTCGGCTACACCCATAGGATATATCTTTGCTTTTGGAGCGATCATGGGTCTGGTGGTAGGGGCCATCATCGTTTACCAGATCCTGTTTGCCGATGTGTCTGAACACCTGCGCGAATACGCCACTCTGCGCGCCATCGGCTACCGCAGCCGATTTATCTCCGGTATCGTCCTGCAGCAGGCTGCCATACTCGCCGTGCTGGGCTTTATTCCCGGTGTGCTGGCGGTGTATTGGTTGTATGACATCGCTGCTGCCGCCACCAAGCTGCCGCTGTACCTTACTTTTGACCGGGCCATGACAGTTTTCCTGCTCACACTGGCCATGTGTGCTCTGTCCGGTTTGCTGGCCATGCGCAAAGTGCACAAACTTGATCCGGCCGATGTGTTCTGAAACGGTGTGTTCTGGTTCTGGAATGGTCTTTTCGAAGGGGTGGTGAGGATATGAGCTTGCATCTGGAAAATCGGGCGCGATCCATATTCAGGCAGTATTT
>JBGTHE010000060.1:0-10271 GCA_041746335.1 Lysobacterales bacterium
CGCAGTCTTTTGATCGTGAGATGGGCGACCTGTTTGCCATCCAGGACGAGATCGCCAGTGACATCGCCACGGCCCTGCTGGATTCGTTTGCGGGCCTGACTCAACCCTCCACTGGCCAGACCGATAGCCTGGCTGCTGCTAACGCCTATCGCACCGGTCGTCTGCACTGGTGGCGACGCACCCCGGCGGAACTGCAGAAAGCCCTGAGTTACTTCGCTGAAGCTTTAGAACATGATTCGGCTTTCGCTCCTGCCTATGCCGGCCTGGCTGACAGCTGGTTACTGATGGGCCTGTACGGCAACATCTCGCGGCCCAATTCGATTGATAAAGCCCAGCCTATGATCGAAAAGGCCTTGGCGATCGATCCGCGTTCGGCCGAAGCATTTGCTGCTCTGGGCCTGGCGCGATGGCAAATAGGCCAACACGATTCCGCTGAATCGTCGCTCCTGCAAGCGCTGGAACTGAACGACAATTATATTCCGGCACATCTCTGGCTGGCCGGTGTATTGGGTGAACTGGGCCGGTTTCCGGAAGAGCAACGGGTTCTCGAACATGCCATGACTCTGGATCCGCTGAACGAATTACTGGTGATCAATTACGCTGAAAACCTGCGCATTCGCGGCGAAGCTGAGAAAGCCCTGCAGTTGTTGGCAGACCAGGTCAAATTGCGGCCTGGTTCAATGTTATTGCTGCAACATTTCGCGCAGCAGCAGTATTTAGCAGGCAATCTGGTGGAAGCCTGGCGCCTGTCGCATCGCTCCTACCAGCTGGAGCCCGACAACCCTGCGGGTCTGGTAGCTTTTGCAAAAACCTGGACGGCACTGGGTGAATACGAGGAAGCTGAACGATTGTTGCAACAGGGTCTGGCAGAGACGGGCAGTAACCAGAGTCTGCTCAGTACCTATTGGCTCAACCTGGTGCTCACAGGCCGTCTGGAAGAAGCTGAGGGGCTATTGAAGGACATGATCGCCAGTTCCGGGGATCAGCCGCCTGTTTCAATGTTGCGCGGTTTCCAGCTACAGCAAGCCTTGCTTGCGCTGGCTCGCGAAGACTGGGTTTCCGCCGAAGCCCAGTTGGCGGCCAGTCTCGAAGGCGATCAGGATCCGGGATACAACCACGACCGAATGTTTACATTGAGCCTCGCAGCATTCACTGCCGCCAAATTGGATGAAGAAAAAGTGGCCGCCAATCGGCTGGATACTTTCCATCGGGAGCTGCAACGGGCGCGAATCAATGGCGTTACTGATTCGGGTATTTACTATTTGGAAGCCGGATTACAGGCGTTGCGAGGCCAGAACCAGGAGGCAGTTGCCAGTTTGCAGGAAGCCTACGCAAGGGGTTTTCGTGAGCTTTGGATGCTGGAGGTGGATTGGCGCCTGGATACTTTGCGCGATGAAGCTGAGTTCATTGCCTTAAAGACGCGCATCGAGCAGGATCTGGAACGCGACCTGGCTGAGGTACGTAGCATTTCAGTGGCCTCACTCTGATGCAGGAGGCCGCTCTCGGGCTTGATTTAGGCGGCTAAATTTATCAGACACCTGCAAACCTCGCTGCGTCACCAATCCAGCGTTGCACCAACTTTTTGGCCTGAACGGGACTCTCTTCCAACAACCGGGTGGCTGCTTCGGGGATACGATGTAACAGGTCCTGATCGCGCGCCAGGTCTGCCACGCGGAACTGCATCAGGCCCGTCTGGCGTGTCCCCAGCACCTCGCCCGGTCCACGCAATTCGAGGTCTTTCTCGGCAATTCGAAATCCATCACAGGATTGTCGCAGGATATTCAGTCTCTCGCGGGCCATGGAGCCGACATGAGGGTCGTATAGCAATACGCAGGAAGACTGCTGGCTGCCGCGACCCACGCGACCGCGCAATTGGTGCAATTGCGCCAGCCCCAAACGCTCGGCGTTTTCAATAATCATCAATGAAGCGTTGGGCACATCCACGCCAACTTCGATGACGGTGGTAGCGACCAGTAACTGCAGCTCTGCGTTTTTGAAATGTTGCATCACGTTCTGCTTTTCAGCGGCTTTCAGCCGGCCATGCACCAGGCCGATGGCTGTCCCGGGCAAAGCCAGTTTTAATTCGTTGGCCACATCTTCAGCAGCTTGCGCTTCCACCACTTCCGATTCTTCAATCAGGGTGCAGACCCAATAAATCTGCCTTCCATCCTTGCAGGCAGCTGCAACCCGCGCTATTACTTCATGCCGCCGTTCATTTGAAACGGTGACCGTTTGCACCAGCTGACGGCCGGGCGGCAATTCATCAATGACTGAGGTTTCCAATCCCGCATAAGCGGTCATGGCCAGGGTGCGCGGAATGGGCGTGGCGGTCATGATCAGCTGGTGGGCGTGTAATGAACTGTCCGTTGCCTTATCCATCAGGGCCAATCGCTGATGCACACCAAAACGGTGTTGTTCATCCACAATGGCCAGTCCGAGTTGCTGGTACTCCACATGTTCCTGCATCAAGGCGTGCGTACCGATCACCAGTGGCGCACCCCGGGCGATTTCATTCAGCACTTTTTGGCGCGCCTTGCCTTTGACTTTACTGCTCAGCCAAACCGGCTGGATGCCCAGCGGCGCCAGCCAGGTAGTGAAGCTTTGAAGATGTTGCTCAGCCAGCAATTCGGTAGGTGCCATGATCGCGACCTGGTAGCCACCGCCAATGGCCCGCAACGCAGCCATCGCTGCCACTACGGTTTTGCCGGAACCCACATCACCCTGCAGCAGCCGATGCATAGGGTGCTTTTGGGCCAGATCGCCATGAATTTCAACAATCACGCGTTGTTGCGCCTGGGTGAGTTGAAATGGCAGCAATTGCAGAAACTCACGCTCCAGCGCTGCAACACGATTCAGGGGTGGAGCGGAAAGCTTTTTTTCAAAACGATGCAGCGCTTGCATGCTCAGGTTGTGTGCCAGCAATTCTTCCAGCGCCAGACGCTGTTGGGCCGGATGTCGTCGTTCAACCAGCGCAGCAACGTCGGCGCCCAGTGGCGGCCGGTGTATGAAGGGAATAGCGGCCTGTAAAGACGGCAGTTTGAGGTTGCGCAGCAGATCGGCGGGCAGCAATTCCTCCAAAATCAGGCGTTGCTGCTGCAACAACTGCAAAGCCTGCTCTGTCAGTTTTAACCAACTCGCCTGTGCCAGACCTTCGGTTGAGGGATAGACAGGCGTCAGCCGGTCGGCCACTGGTTCATCGACACCGCTGGACAGGCGTTTATAACTGGGATGCACCATTTCCAGACCACGGGCACCGCCGCGCGCTTCGCCATAACACCTCAATCGCGTTCCCAGGCCCAGCTGGGCTTTTTGCGACTGACGAAAATGAAAAAATCGCAGGGTCAGTCGACCGGTACCATCGGACAAAGAAACCACCAGCATGGGTCGACGTCCGCGCACAATGGCAACATGTTCCACTTCACCTTCAACCTGAGTATTGGCACCTGGATAGAGACTGCCAATTGGCATGATGCGGGTACGGTCTTCATAACGGAAAGGCAGGTGAAACAACAGGTCCTGCACCTGATGGATGCCAAATCGGGCCAGGCTGGCCTCAATGCCCGGGCCAACGCCACGTAATTGCGTCAGTTGCAGCGGTGCTTGCTCACCAGCCTTTTGCATGATCTGCCGCGGTGTCTGACAGTGGGTTTGATGCCGAAGTCCAAGCCCAGGACAAATCCGGAGTCAAAGCCCGAGTATTGCGTCCATTTCAACTTCGGCGCCTTTGGGCAGGGCGGCTATGCCAACAGCGGCCCGGGCCGGATAGGGCTTGGAAAAGTACTCAGCCATGACGGTGTTGACCTGAACGAAGTTGCCCATGTCGGTGAGGTAAACCGTGAGTTTCAGAATCTGGTCCAGGCTGCCTCCTGACGCTTTGCACACGGCCTGCAGGTTTTTGAAAACCCGGTGTACCTGCAATTCAAAATCGCCCTGGACCAGCTGCATACTGCCCGGATCGAGCGGAATCTGCCCGGACAAATAAACCACATCACCATGACGTGTGGCTTGTGAATAAGTGCCGATAGCGGCGGGCGCATCCGGTGTTGCGATGATCTGCTTGCTCATTTTTCACAGTTCCTGTTGGCGAAGGTTTTGGAAAACTCTGAATCAATCAGAGTTTCCGCTCATTGGCGAATAACTCGAATCACTTTGCTGTTGCGTCGAAGGCGGCGCAGCACGCGTGCCATGTGATCGCGATTGTCCACGCTGACATTGAACGACATGGTGGCCGTTTCCGGGTTGCTATCGTTCATGGTGATTTTTTCAATATTGGCACCAGCTTCGGCAAAACTCATGGAAATACTGGCCAACACTCCAGGCACATTATGCACCAGCGATTTCAACGCTACCGGAAAAGTGCCCTGGGTAATCGAGGCCCACACCACGTCCACGCAGCGATCAGGGTGTTTGCGGAATTCGCGCGTGTTGGCGCAGGACAAGCGATGCACCACCAAGCCCTTGTCGGCCGACACGTACGCCATGATGCGATCACCCGGTACTGGCAGACAACATGCGCCAAAACTGACTGCGCTGCCTTCCGAGCCGGCGATGACCAGGGCTTCATCGTCACCCGCTACGTCACCTGTGGCTGCATTCAGTAAATGCGATTCCGGCGCGAGCTTGGCAGCCACCACATTGGCCAGGGTGGTGCCCAGGGCCAGATCACGGAATACATCTTCCTGCTGTGCCAGGTGATTGTCCTTGAGGAACTGATCCCACTGCTTTTGCGTGATGTCATTCAGAGAGCTGCCGCGCGCATTGAGTGCCTTCTCCAGCAGACGCAAACCCAAAGCCACCGTGTCGGAATGTTGCAGACTTTTCAGATAAGTGCGAATGGAGGTTCGAGCCCTTGCGGTGGAAACAAATTCCAGCCACTCCGGCTTGGGGTGTGTTTCGCGATCAGTCAGAATTTTTACCGTCTGTCCATTGAACAAGCGAGTGGATAGGGGCACTTCAACATTGTCGACCAGAGCAACGTCGGTATGGTTACCGACATCTGTATGAATGGCATAAGCAAAATCCAGGGCGGTGGCGTTGCGGCCCAGATCAATGATTTTGCCCTTGGGTGTGAACACGAAAATCTGATCCGGGAACAGGTCGGATTTTGCATTTTCCAGAAACTCCATGGAATCGCCGACATGCCGCTGCACATCAATCAGTTGCATCAGCCACTCACGGGCCCGCACCTGCGCACTGCCTTCACTGCCGGTCGGGCTGGTCTTGTATTGCCAGTGCGCCGCTGCGCCCTTCACGGCAACCAGGTCCATCTCCTCAGTACGGATCTGGATTTCCACCGGCAGGCCATAAGGGCTGTTCAGCACCGTATGCAGCGATTGGTAACCATTGGCCTTGGGCAGCGCGATGAAATCCTTGAACTTGCCTGGCTTGGGCGGATAGAGGTTATGCACCGCCCCCAGGGATACGTAACAGTGCGGTTCTGTTTGGGTAATGATGCGAAAAGCATAAAAATCGGTGACTTCGGAAAAGGACAGGTCCTTGGCCAGCATCTTGCGATAAATGCTGTAGGGCGTTTTTTGGCGTCCCGAAATCCGGCAGGGCACGCCCGCATCATTCATGCGCTTTTTCAGGGCGATGTTGATGTTCTCAACAATCTCTTTGCGATGGCCCGTCATCTGGTCCAGGTGCTGGTTGATGGTGCGATAACGCCAGGGATAGAGGTTGAAAAATCCCAGGTCTTCCAGTTCGGTTTTGATGTTGTTCATGCCCAGCCGGTCAGCTATGGGCCCATAGACCTGCAGGGTTTCACGGGCAATGCGGCGGCGCGATTCGTAGGTCATATTGTCGAGCGTGCGCATGTTGTGCACGCGATCCGCAAGCTTGATGAAGATCACACGCAAATCGCGCGACATGGCCAGCATCAGTTTGCGGAAGCTCTCCGCATCGGCCTCGCCACGGGTGCGGAACTTCATCTTGTCCAGCTTGGTAACGCCGTCGACGAGCTGGGCGATTTCCTTGCCGAATTGCTCCTCAATCTCTTCTTTCGACAGCGGCGTGTCTTCCAGCGTGTCATGCAGGATGGCAGCTGTGATGCTTTCGTGATCCATCCGCAGCCCGGCCAGGATGTGAGCCACTGCAACGGGATGCAGGATGTAGGGTTCGCCACTCAGACGCGTCTGCCCTTCATGGGCCGACGCGCCTAATTTAAAGGCACGGAGTACCGTGGCTACTTTTTCCGGATCGAGATAACTATTGAGCAGGTCCCTGAGCTTTAGGACAGGTTCGGGATATCCAGTGGTAACCTGCATGGGCGAGCTGGTAGGCGAGTTGAAGATCAGAATGAGAAATCTTCATCCTCGCGCTTGTCGAAAACCTCAGAAGCTTCAATTTGAGCCTGGATGAGCTCAACACTTTCCTGGTCGATCTTGCCTGCAGCTACTTCGCGCAGTGCAACCACTGTGGGTTTGTCGTTGGATTCTTCCACCATGGGATCTGCACCATGGGCAATCTGGCGGGCGCGCTTGGTAGCGGTCAGCACCAGGTCAAAACGGTTGGGAACAACTTGCAAACAGTCTTCTACGGTAATTCTTGCCATTACGATAATCCTTGAGGGTCAATCTTTTGACGAACCTGACATTTTATGCATTTTCAAGCATTTGTGCCAGCAGAGTTTCAGATCGCGAGCCCTGGCCGGCCCGCTGGTGAGTGCCGGTTTGAATGATCGCCTGCAGGTCATGCAGGGCGGCTTCAAAGTCATCATTAACGATCATATAGTCAAATTCACTCGCGTGAGACAGCTCGGAGTGGGCTTTCTGCATGCGTCGTTCAACCACCTCGGGGCTGTCCTGGCCGCGACTGGACAAGCGTATATGCAATTCCTCCAGCGACGGCGGCAGGATGAAAATGCTGCGGCAATCCGCAAAGGACCGGCGAATTTGCGCGGCTCCCTGCCAATCGATATCCAGCATCACATGAAAACCCTGATCCAGCTGACGCTGCACCTGCTCACGGCCTGTGCCATAGCTGTGGTCATACACGCGGGCGTGTTCAAGGAATGCATTTTCGGACACGAGCCGGGCAAATTCCTCGTCGCTGACAAAATAATAATGCTGGCCTTCCACTTCGTGAGGACGCGGCGGTCGGGTGGTGTGTGAAATGGACAGGCGCAAATGGTCATCCAGCTGCAACAGGGCACTGATAAGGCTGGTCTTGCCACCACCAGAGGGGGCTGCGACCACGTACAAATTGGGGGCTTTTTTCATTCAGCTAAAGAACCTGATGCCTATTCAATATTCTGCACTTGCTCGCGCATCTGCTCGATAAGAACTTTGAGTTCGACGGAGGCCTGGGTTGAGCGATTGTCAATTGATTTCGAGCTTAAGGTGTTGGATTCACGATTGAATTCCTGCATCAGGAAATCCAGCCTGCGGCCTACCGGCTCATCCAGCTTCAATACACGACGCGACTCGGAAACATGTGCTTCGAGCCGATCAAGCTCCTCATCCACGTCGATTTTCTGCACCAGGAAAGCTACTTCCTGTTCCAGACGGCCCGGATCGAGTGGCAAGGGCAGGTCCGCCAGACGTGCGAGCAACTTGTTTTTAAGGCCTTCGCGGATTGCCGGCAGCCATTCCCGCACCTTTGTTACCACGTTGGCGACGCTATCCAGCCTGTCTTCGATCATGCTGACCAGCTTTTCGCCTTCGCGCCGACGCGCATCCCGCAGTCCGGCAATGGCTTCGGATAGTGATTCCAGAGCTTCCTTGTGCAGCACTTCACAATCCTGCTGACGCTCACCCACCATGCCTGGCCAGCGCAGCAGGGTATCCAGATTAGCCTCCTGTTGCAGTCCACTGAGTTCAGATATTTCATCGTGTAGCCGCAAAACCTGCTTCACTAATACGGTATTGAGTACCAGGTCACTTTCGTTCTGACTGTCGCCGCGAGAGAACCGCAAACCCACGTCCACCTTGCCACGGCCCAGTTCTGCCCCCAGTTGCTCTCGCACAACCGGTTCCAGGGCGCGGAAGTCCTCGGGTAAGCGCAGACCGATTTCCAGGTAACGGTGATTGACGGAACGGATTTCCCACGACAGGCGGCCGCCAGGCAATTGTCGTTCTGCACTGGCAAAACCAGTCATACTTTGGATCATGTTGAGTCCTTGATTCGCGTGAATTCTGAACTGCGGGATTATGCCCCGTGGTGAGCCAGCATATTGAACCCATTAGGGTGCAATATGCGGGCTGGCTTGGCACAATGGTACCGGCAATTGGCCACCGCGTCAGCGCAAGATCATCGCGTTTGGCGTCTTCTCCAAGTACCCAGCAAGGAAAAAAAATTGATGAGACCGAGCGGCAGGCAGCCCGATGAGCTGCGCGAGATTGAAATCATCCGCAACTACACCCGTCATGCAGAAGGATCCGTATTGATCTGCTGCGGAGGTACGCAGGTATTGTGCACTGCCTCGGTGGAGGAGCGGATTCCGCCCTTCCTGCGGGGCAAAGGTGAGGGTTGGGTAACCGCTGAGTATGGAATGTTGCCGCGCTCGACAGGCAGCCGCATGGGTCGTGAAGCGGCTCGTGGCAAACAGGGTGGCCGTACCCTGGAAATCCAGCGCCTGATTGGCCGGTCTTTGCGCGCAGTGGTGGATCGAAACGCCTTGGGTGAACGTTCCATAACACTCGATTGCGATGTTATCCAGGCCGATGGCGGCACCCGCACCGCGTCGATCACTGGTGCTTATGTGGCGCTGCACGATGCCTGCAGCTGGCTACAAGAACGTGGCCTGATCAAATCCAATCCTATACATGGCCAAGTCGCTGCGGTATCGGTGGGCATTTATCAGAATACTCCTGTGCTCGATCTGGACTACGACGAGGATTCGGTAGCCGAAACCGACATGAATGTGGTGATGAACGACGGCGGCGGCTTTATCGAGTTGCAGGGCACCGCGGAAGGCCATGCCTTCCGGGCTGAAGAATTGCAAAGCATGCTGGCTTTGGCCCAATGCGGTATCGAGCAATTGATGGCCAGGCAACTGGCGGCGTTAAATTCCTGATCAAATGACCGATCGCCTGGCGATGGATCATCCAACACTCGTGATCGCAAGCGGAAATGCGGGCAAGCTGCGGGAATTGCAGGCCATGCTGCAACCACTGGGCTGGCGAATCCGTTCACAGGATGAGTGGCAGATTGAGAAGGCCGACGAAAATGGCCTGAGCTTTATCGAAAATGCACTGATCAAAGCGCGCCATGCCGCTGCTTTATGTGGCTTGCCCGCGTTAGCTGATGACTCCGGGTTGGTAGTGGAAGCATTGGGCGGCGCACCCGGAATACGCTCTTCCCGCTATGCCGGTGATGCTGCCAATGATAGCGCCAATAACCTCAAGCTGCTGGAAGCATTGCGGGAAATTCCTGCAGAAAAGCGCGGAGCGCATTTTTACTGTGCGATGGCTTTTGTAAGGGATATGCACGATCCAGTGCCATTGATTGCCGTCGGCCAATGGCAAGGCACCATTCTTGATGCATCGCGAGGCAGTGGAGGTTTTGGTTACGACCCGCTGTTCTGGCTGGATCAGCATCAATGCACCTCTGCCGAGTTGCCAGCGGATGAAAAAAACCGACTCAGTCATCGTGGCCGAGCATTGGCGGCGATGGTCGAGCAGCTGAAACATGCCAGCCTTAGTTGAAACGCAGGCTGAAGCTGGGGACACCCCAGCCACCACCAGCCTGCAGTTGCCGCCCCTATCTCTTTATGTGCACTTGCCCTGGTGTGTGCAGAAATGCCCCTATTGCGATTTCAACTCGCACGCTCTTAAGTCAGTTATTCCGGCAGCCCGATATGTGGATGCGCTGCTCGCAGACCTGGAGAATGATCTGCCTTTGGTCTGGGGGAGGCCAGTGCATTCCGTGTTTTTTGGTGGCGGTACTCCTAGCCTGTTCAGCGCGGCCGATATTGACCGTTTACTGAGTGGAATCCGCAGTCGCTTGCCGTTGTCCCCAGCCGTTGAAATTACCCTTGAAGCCAATCCCGGAACGGTGGAGCACGACAGTTTCAGCGCATACCGTGATGCGGGAATCAATCGTGTCTCTTTAGGTGTGCAAAGTTTCGACGATGAGTTGTTACGAGCCATTGGCCGCATCCATGGCCGAGAAGAAGTGGAACGGGCCATCGCCTCCATTCAAGCGGCCGGGCTGCATAACTTCAATCTGGACCTGATGTTTGGCTTGCCGGGCCAGAGCCTCCAGATCGCCCTAAGTGACGTGGCAAGTGCTCTGATTCATGCGCCGACCCACCTGTCGCATTACCAGCT
>JBGTHE010000061.1:0-3392 GCA_041746335.1 Lysobacterales bacterium
CACAGAAGATTCCGAAGAGGACGAACATGCGCTGGCTCGGCAATTGCCACGCTGTACGCAGGTCATCTCAGTGCCCCACACCCTGGCGAAAAGAGGCGGCGTTGGTTTTTTGTGGGCGCTTATGCGTTCGTGGCTCTCGCCATTGCCGGTAAGCGTGTTCAAGTGTCGCAATGCAGCGCTGGCGGCCGAGGTGATCCGGGTATCAACCGACAGTCAATTCGACCTCTGTGTGGCCGATTTCCTCTACGCGGTGCCGAACGTCATATTGGAAGGGGCAGTTCCAGTGGTGCTGTTCGAACACAACGTGGAATACATGATCTGGCGAAGGACCAGTGCGAACAGCACCAATCTCCTGCGCCGCGCAGCTCTGGAACTGGAATGGCGGAAGATGCGGCGCTATGAGAGTCGCGCTTGTCGCCGCGCACAACTGACAATCACAGTATCCGAGAACGACCGCCTCCTGCTTGGGGTAGACGCACCGGAAAGCGGCATAGAGGCCATCCCCACTGGCGTGGATCTGGAATACTTCCATGGGGGTGAAGGCGCAGGGTACGACTCCGGGGAGCAGCCGAATGAAATTGTATTTACCGGCTCGATGGACTGGCACCCCAATGACGATGCCATGCACTATTTCATCGACAGCATACTGCCCTTGGTGCGACGCGAAGTGCCGGAAGTCTCCCTGACCATCGTTGGTCGTAATCCCGGACGGCAACTGCGCGAAGCCGCAGCGACAGCCGGCGTTACTGTAACCGGAACGGTTGATGATGTGCGCCCTTACATTCGGCGGGCGGCGGTGTATGTGGTGCCGCTGCGCATCGGCGGTGGTACGCGCCTGAAAATATTCGAAGCCCTGGCCACGGGTAAAGCCGTGGTCAGCACGACCATCGGCGCGGAAGGTCTGCCGCTGGAAGAGGGCGTGCACATTCTGCGCGCTGACGATGCTGATACTTTCGCCGGGAAGGTGCTGGATCTCCTGCGAGACAGTTCTAGGCGGCATGCGCTCGGGGCTGCGGGGCGGCGCCTCATGGAACAGGAATATTCCTGGTCCCGGGTGGCGCAGGATTTCGAGCGGCACTGCCGTACTTTAGTTTAGCCACTGCATCGTGTCTGCATCCGTGGTGCTTATCTGCCATCAAGACGATCCCGTTGATAGCGAGGGAATCGCTGCCTGGCTGGCCTGTGATTTTTCACTTGCGGGCATGGTGCTGTTGCGCGACGAGCCTGGCTCCTTGTTTCGCAAGCTGCGCCGGGAGTACCGGCGCGTAGGCTGGCTACGGTTACTGGACGTCATTCTTTTTCGCATTTTCTACCTGCTGGGCCAAGCGCAAAACGATGCGCGCTGGGTGCAGTTTGAGGTGCAGGCCTTACGCACGCGGTATCCGGCTGATCTGAGCCAGGTACCCCGCCTTTCGGCGCACAACCCCAATGAAGTGGAGGTGCGGGAATTTATCACTGGCCTGCAACCAGATTTCACAATCGCGCGGTGCAAATACATTCTGCAGCCCGCGATATTCAAAATTCCGCGCTATGGAAGCTATGCGCTGCACCCCGGCATCTGTCCGCTGTACCGCAACGCCCATGGCTGTTTCTGGGCGCTGGCAGATCGCGACCTGGCCCATGTGGGCATGACCCTGTTACGCATAGACGAGGGCATCGATACGGGCCCGATATATCTGCAGGCGAGCTATGCATTTGATGAGCTGCGGGAATCACATGTCGTGATCCAACATCGCGTGGTCCTTGAGAATCTCGACACCATCAGTCGAAAGCTGCGAGCTATCGCCAGGGATTCGGCGCGTCCTTTCGCGCTGACGGGCACAAAATCCGTTAATCGGGGTCAGCCATGGTTCACCGCCTGGCTTCGTTGGAAACGCCATGCGCGTGGAGCTTCGGCGTGAACCGGCTGATTACCTTGCTGTTTCACGATGTGTATCTGCGCTCCCCCGCGGAAAGTGGCTTTTCCGGCGCGGGTGCGGATCGCTACAAACTGCAGCTGGGCCCCTTCAAGGCGCAGCTCCGTGCGATTACCGATGCCCGCGCGGACCCACCGGTGCTGGTGACCGATGCGAAACTGCCAGTTCGGGATGCTGCGTCCACGCCTTTTGCTTTCAGCGTAGATGATGGTGGCTTGTCCTATCATTCCGTGCTGGCGCCCTTGCTGGACGAGATCGGCTGGCGCGGCCATTGTCTGATCACCACCAGCCAGATTGGCCGAGCGGGTTTCCTGCACCCACATCATGTGCGCGAACTTCATTCTGCCGGGCATCTGATCGGGAGCCATTCGGCCACGCATCCCGCCCGGTTTGATACCTGCCATTGGGATCAGCTGGTGGCGGAGTGGGCGGAGAGCAAGGCGGTACTGGAAGACATTATCGGCGCTTCAGTCACGGTCGGATCCATTCCAGGCGGTTACTACTCACGGCAGGTTGCGCTGGCAGCCCGGACGGCCGGCCTCGAGACACTGTTCACCTCGGAGCCGAAAGCTGAGCCGCTCGATGTAGACGGCTGCCGGGTTCTCGGCCGGTTTACGCTGCGGCGTGATTCGCCCCCTGATCTGGCTGCGCTGCTGGTGGGAATCCCGCACTCTGCCCGTGTGCGGCAATGGCTGGCGTGGAATGGCAAGAAGGTGCTGAAAAAATCTCTCGGCTCCGGGTATACCAAAATCTCCGGACATCTTTCCGGGCGGCTCTCAGGCTGGCTGCCGCGCTAATCGCATTATTTACGCAGGGGTCCGAACCGGACGCCTTTAACTCATCTCACTCTCTTAATCGCATTTACAACAGGAATAACCGCATGGAACATTCGATCAGCGTTTTCGGACTCGGCTACGTCGGCTGCGTTACTGCAGCTTGTCTGGCGGAGGCCGGTCATCAGGTCATTGGTGTCGATCTCAATCCCGATAAAGTCGCGATCATCAATGATGGCAAATCCCCCATCGTCGAGCCTGGCCTCGAACGACTGATCAGTCAATTGGTCACTGACGGCAGCTTGCGCGCCTCCTCGTCGTGTCAGGAAGCCGTCCGCGCAAGCGAAATTGCGTTTCTTTGTGTGGGCACTCCCGGTGACCGCAACGGCCAGTTGCAACTGGAAGCAATCCAGCGTGTCTGTCTCGAAATAGGACAGGCATTAAAGGGCAAGAAAAAACTGTTTACCGTGGTGGTGCGAAGCACGGTGCTTCCCGGCACCGTTGAGCAGACCGTGTTACCTGCGTTGCTGAGCGGCGCTGGCGAGGCTTCAGAGAAATGGTTGAGGGTGGCTTCGAACCCCGAATTCATGCGCGAGGGAACTGCGCTTGAAGATTTCTCCCATCCTCCCTTCACGCTGGTCGGTTGCGAAGACGAAGACACGGCCACGCTGTTGCAATCCGTGTACTCCGGCGTCGATGCACC
>JBGTHE010000062.1:0-4400 GCA_041746335.1 Lysobacterales bacterium
TTATCATTCCCTATTTGGAGGCCCAGGTTGAAGTTATGGTCACTGATGAACGAGGCAAAGTAAACATCAACAACACCAGTGAACTGGAGCTTTCGCAGCTATTCCTGGCCAATGGCGTTGAAGATGATCAGGCAGAATTACTGACTGCAGCGATACTTGACTGGATCGACATGGACGAACTACTGCGGCCGAATGGCGCTGAGCTGGCGGAGTATCAGGCAGCGGGTTATCAGGTTGGGCCGGGCAATCGCAGTTTTGTGATGGTTGAAGAATTATTGCAGGTTCTGGGTTTGCCCTGGGAGTTATTCCAGAAGATTCAGCCTGGTTTGACAGTCTGGACAGATGGCAGGTCGCCAAACCCGGCCTATGCTCCGGTAGAGGCCTTGCTGGCCCTACCGGACATGACTCGGGAGTTGGCAGAGGAATTCGTGCAGGAAAGACACTCGCTGGAATCACTGTCAGACCTGAATCTGGCTCTGCCAGGTGGACAGGTCGCCATGGCACAGGGCGGGGGGCTAACGTATAGTATCGTCGCCCGAGCGACCTTGCCAAACGGCATCTGGGACCAGATTGAGGCAACTATCCGCCTGGGCGGCAACGAGAATGGGCAGCCTTTCCGTATCCTGCATTGGCGTGAAGGATTCCACCACTGAAACCCCTATGGCGATGACGATCAAAAGCAACGTTCAATTGTGGCTGGCGCGACTTCAAAGTGGGCCGGTGGGTGAATTTTTTGCCTGGTGGCGGGGTGAGCTGAAGCAATTGCTCCCCGATAGCTGGCAGGATCGTTTGCGTTTGGCCACCCGTCGTCTCAGCATGCAATTTGATGCAAACAGCCTCCAATTGGGTATTGCAGACGATCATAAAATCGTCCCGCTGCAGTCCATCCCGCTCGAACAGGATAGTGTGTCGGTGCAGGTGCAATTGAAAGCTTTGCTGGACCAGGATGAATTGCATGAGCTGCCCCGATTTCTGTTGCTGGACAGTAAACAGGTGCTGCACAAAGAATTGAAACTCCCAGTCGCGGCGGAAACAAACCTTCAACAGGTTCTGTCTTTCGAAATGGACCGGCAAACCCCTTTTCGGGCCCATGAAGTTTATTTCGACTGGCGCATGCTTCCTGCGGGCCTGGATGCAGGGGAAATACACTTGGAGTTGCTGGTAGCGCCCCGCCGCATGGTTGATCCGTTACTGGAGAAATTGGTTGCGCGCGGATTGGCACCTGCGGGGGTCGATGTTGAACAGGCCGGTCGCATAGCCGGGGTGAACCTGTTGCCGGTCGAGCGTCGGCAAAATCCACTCCATCCTCGCGCCCGCTTGAATTTTGGGCTGGCGGCCGCTTTTGTGGTTCTGCTTATTGCAGTGATGGTGCAATCACTGGGCGCTCGCGCTGATCGGGTATTCCTGCTGGAAGAAGCCATCGCGGAAGTGCAGGACGAAGCGCGCCGGGTACAGCGACTTAAGGAGCAGGTTGCTGATACCAGCGAAGCCGCAAGTTTTCTGACCCGGAAACGCAGTCAGTCACCCCTGGCCATAGAAGTCCTGGCTGAAGTCACTGAATTATTACCTGACGGTACTTATTTGGACCGTTTGGTGGTGGGTGAAGAGGCGGTAGTCATGCAAGGCAAGTCCGGGAATGCTCAACAACTGATTGAACTGGTAAACCGCTCAGACATGTTCGATGCGGCGGGATTTCAGGGATCTACCCGGCTCGATGCAGCTTCAGGCCTGGAGATTTTTGAAGTCAGCAGTCAACTTAGCACGAAGCCAGCAAAATGATAGTTGCCAGCCTCAAGCAAGGCAACAGCAAACTGACAGCAATCCTGTTGCTGGTGATCGCGCTTATTCTGGTTTACCTGTTATGTTTTCACTGGTTCATTCTCAGCCATCTGGCTTATGGGGAAGAAATCTCTGAACTGGAATCGCAACTGGATCGCTACCGCGAGGTTGCAGCACAAAAAGAACAGGTTGAGGCGCAACTGGAGGCGCTGCAGGGCAGGCGCACTGAATCCAATCTGTTTCTGACTGAGGCCGATTTCAACGAAGCTGCTGCGGCCATGTCGGAACGGCTCAGCCAGATGTTGGGCAGTTTTGCCGATGAAAACTGTCAGATAGTCAGTCGGCAGCCGGTTCGTCCCCGGGTGGTTGAGCGATTTGAAAAAGTCTCGGTCAACGTTCGGATGCGCTGCGATATCGAAGATCTGATGCAAATGCTTTACAACCTCGAAACAGGCGCACCGATGATTTTTGCCGAAGAGCTGACGGTTATCAAACCCAGGGCCCGGCGGCGCAGCAACCAGCAGGCTGCGGATAATGTTCAGGCGCTGGACATACGTTTTAACATGTCGGGCTATTTGCGCACAGGCAGCAAATCTTGAACCGCCCGCTGCAGGACAACCCGGTAGGACTTGCATTGGCTGGCGCTGCGGCTTTTCTGGTGCTTTGTATGCTGTCTATCGCCATTTGGTCGTACTTACCATTGAGTGATGGGGATTCCGAAGTGTCTCAACTCAGCGAAGATTCCGTAGTGAGCCTGCCCGAGCTGGCTGATAGCCTGCCGGTGGAAAACTATTCCGTTATCGTACAAAGACCTTTGTTCAATGAGTCCCGCTTGCCCGTTATCGACGCCGACCTCGATTCCACTGAAGCTCAAGACGAACCTCTGGTTGCTGATGACACTGACCTGGACGTTCAGCTCACAGGCGTAGTCATCACACCCGCCTTGCGCATGGCTACTCTGAAGCGAACTGATGGCTCAAAATCACTGGTAGCTATCGAGGGAAACCTGCTGGAAGGAGAGTTCGGTTCGTGGCAACTGACTCAGGTAGAAAGCAGAAAGGTCACTCTGGTATCCGGTTCAGGCAAGGAACTGCAGCTGGAATTGCAGGTCCATGACGAGAGAATAGAGCCTCCGGAACTGCCTGCGAAAGCCACCGAAGAAACGGCCGGTAGCGAGGAACAACAGACAGCGCGGGTAGACCCCCAGAGTGGTGAGCCACTTTCGCGTGCAGACGAAATTCGGCAGCGGATTGCTGAACGAAGGGAAGAGTTGAGACAGGAAGCGGAAGAAGCAGACCAGCCTGTCGAAGAACCTGTGCAGCCCACCTATGAAGAAGCCATCCGTGCCATGATCAACCGTCGGCCCGAACCAAAAGAAAAGCCAGAATCTGAAAATGAACAATAGAGGCACTGCGCCAATGAACACTGCTAAATCACTGACCGCACGATTATCGAAGCAGGTTGGAAGGGAGCAGCCAAGCCAAAAGTCCAATCGCGTTTGGTTGGTATTAGCCGTATTCCTGGTTGCCAGTTGCGCGACGACCCCACCACCGGTTCGACCGCAGAGCATGGTTAAACCTCGCACGGTTGTTGATCCCTTGCCTGATGCAAAAATCGTCGTAGAGCCCACTGTGGATCCGTCTATTATTCCCGGTATTAACGAAACAGAAATTTACCCAGGCACTGGCCAATTTATTGATGAAGCTGCTGCGGCCCGCCGCCCTGCGCCCGTGGCCGCCGACGGTGAAATTGTGCTCAATTTTGAAGGTGAATCCATTCAGTCGGTTGTGCACACCATCCTGGGAGAGGTATTACAGGAGACGTTTGTCATTGGGCCAGGAGTGAGTGGTGAGGTTACCTTCTCCACCTCGAAACCTGTCAGCCGGGATCAATTGAAGCCCATTCTTGAACTGTTGTTACGCTGGAACGGTGCAACGCTGATCTGGTCTGATGGACGCTATAACGTTTTGCCAGTATCTGACGCCATCAAGGGCAGCCTGTCGCCGCTGATGAGTGCTGCCAGCGCCGCCAAAGGCTATGAAGTGCAGGCTTTTCCGTTGCGATATATTTCCACAACGGAAATGGCCAAAATTCTCGAGCCGTATGCGCGCGAGGATGCCATCGTTAATGCCGACCAGTTTCGCAATATGATGTTTCTGGCCGGAACACCGGAAGAATTGGATAGTTATCGAAGAACCATCGAACTCTTCGACGTCGATTGGCTGGAGGGGATGTCGGTGGGCATCTATCCGTTGCGCACGGTCGAAGTGAGCTCCATCATCACCGAATTGCAGGGCATCTTTGGCACTGAGGGCGATACTCCGCTGGCGGGAATGTTCCGCTTTATACCGCTCGAGCGGCTGGGTTCGGTCATGGTGATCACGTACCAGAAGGAATATTTGTTCAAGGCGGAAGAGTGGATCAGTATCCTCGACCGTGGGGCCGCTGGTGCGGGTAAACAATTGTATGTCTACCGGGTGAAAAACCTTGAGGCGCCAGCCCTGGCTGGCTATCTCACTGAGATTTTTGGTGGCACCGCTTCAGGGACGAAAAGCACTTCCCAACGTGGTTCGCTGGCACCCGGTCTCGAACCGGTGCAAATTGGCAGTGTCGCGGATTTC
>JBGTHE010000063.1:0-2403 GCA_041746335.1 Lysobacterales bacterium
CTGGCCGGCATTTTCTTTTTGCTGGCCGGCATTGCCTCCACCACGCTGGAGAACCTGGATCGCCTTGGCGTTCAGTCGGGGTTTGATTTCCTGGAAAAGCGCGCGGGTTTCGATATCAATCAAACCCTGTTTGCCTATTCATCCGATTCACCCGTCTACATGGCTTTTGCCATCGCCATTGCGAACACAGTCCTGCTGGCGGTGCTGTCCATCGCGCTGTCTACGCTGATCGGATTGCTGGTGGCTTTGTGCCGCATCAGCGGCGACTGGTTCTTCAATGCCCTGGGTCAAATGTTCATTGAGACTTTCCGCAATATTCCTGCCCTGTTGCAGGTTTTCTTCTGGTACTACGTGGTGCTGCGCTCGCTGCCTTCGTCCGCACAAAGCTGGCATTTGGGGGAGCACGTATTCCTGAATAATCGCGGCCTGTTTCTGCCGGGGATGAGTTGGTCGGTGGGTAGTTTCGGGTTGATGTGTGGTCTGGCTTTGCTTACGGTTGCGGTGATCGCCTTGTTGATGCGGTTATTGCAGCGCAGAAATCCCACCGGAGCAGTGCGCCCGGCCTGGGTAAAGCACCTGGCAGTATTTGCCTGGCTTCTGGCTGCCGTGATCTGGCTGATACATGCCACTCAATGGACCCAGCCAGAGCTGCAGAAATTTGGTTACATTTCGAATTGGGTCATTACCCCCGAACTGGGTGCATTGATTCTGGGCTTGTCGCTGTACAACGCCAGTTCGGTGGCTGAGGTCATACGGGCTGGTTTTGTGGCGATCCCCAAAGCACAGTGGGAAGCGGCGCGTTCCCTGGGCTTATCGGCCGCGGCCGTACTGCGTAAGGTGGTTGTGCCGCAGGCCATGCGCATCATCATTCCACCTATGACCACGGTGTATCTGAATATTTTCAAAGCCACTTCTCTGGGTGCTGCGGTGGGTTACCCGGAAATCGTATCGGTCATGGTGGGCACCACCAACAACATTGTTGGCCGCCCGGTTGAAATCATGTTCCTCACCTTTGCGGTGTACTCGCTGGTGTCGCTGGTGGGTATCTGGCTGATGGGCCATGTCAACCGCCGTTACAACCAATTCGACCTGGTGTAAGGCAGACACATGTCTGAGCCACTAATCTCCCGCCAGTCACCAAGCCTCGCAAACACAGCAGCGGATATTCCGGCCCTGCTGCAACGGGCCTGGCGGCCCGCATTGAGCCTGATGGGCCTGGCACTTATCGTGGTGCTCGTCTGGCCGGTACTGCAATGGGCAGTGATTGATGCGTACTGGACCGGGACGGGTGGCAACGCTTGCCCTGATAAAGCCGGCGCGTGCTGGCCGTTTATTGCCGAACGATTTGACCAACTGATGTACGGCGCATACCCCGAAGCGGAACGCTGGCGCGTCAACCTGGGCCTTGCCATATGCATGGTGCTGATGGTGCCCATCATGATCCCGCGTATTGGAAGTAAGGCGATCTGGGTATCGCTGTTTATCTTTGTTTACCCCGTGGTGGCAATCGCTCTGTTTTCCGGCGGGGTGCTGGGGCTCAGCCCGGTTGCCACCAGCAGTTGGGGTGGCTTGTTCCTGACGCTGGTCATCGGCGTGTTCGCCTTTGTCTTCGCGCTGCCCACTGGCATTCTGCTGGCTTTGGGCCGCGACTCGCGTACGCCGGTGATACGCATGCTGGCGGGCACCTGGGTGGAACTCTGGCGAAGTGTTCCCACCCTGGTGGTGTTGTTTGTGGCGGTGATCATGTTGCCGCTGTTCCTGCCGCGTGAGTACGAAATCGACAAATTGCTGCGCGCATTGATTGCCCTGTCCATTCTGATGAGCTGTCATATCGCCGAGGCCGTGCGGGGTGCGCTGCGCGCATTACCCGCCGGGCAGTTCGATGCCACCCGGGCGCTGGGTATGAAACGTCGTTCCGCCTACGTGCACGTGATATTGCCGCAGGCACTCACCATATCCACACCCCAGATCACCAATATCGTTATAGGCCTGTTCAAAGAAACGTCCCTGCTGGTCATTATTGGCCTGTTTGACCTGCTGGGCATGGTGCAGGCAGTGTCGGGTGATCCGGAGTGGCATTTGTCCTCGGCCCGGGCTACGGGATACCTCTTCGTGGCCTTGATTTACTGGGCTTTTTGCTTTGGTATGTCGCGTTATAGCGCCTTTCTGGAGAAGAACAATCGCACGCCGGGGTCGTATTGAGCGTTCAGGCTTCAGTCGCAGTCATCATGCACAGAAATTTGCTCGTACCTGTTACTGTCCGAGCAAGGTCTGATGCAGGGCCCTATTTCATGCTTTGTATGAGAAAGTTTGGTTTGACGCTCCGGCTCAGCGGGCGGCACGATGGGCCAGCACAATGAGGCGCGTCGCGAAGAACTTCCACTTTGCCCCAATGATCCCATT
>JBGTHE010000064.1:0-2707 GCA_041746335.1 Lysobacterales bacterium
AATAATGGTTGGCAAAGCCGAGCAGGGCTCGCAGCAGCAGCAATGCGGTCCAGATGAGGAGAATGACGCGCAGGGAGTAGCGGCTGCTTTCCGGATCAAATATGTTGGCGGTCAGCTGTCCGGCGATCCACGGGTTGGCCAAAGAAATGATGCCACCCAGAACCAGCAGCAACATGATCAGCATTAACGTGCGGCGATGCGGGGTGACATACTTGAGCAGGGTGGAAAATTTCATGGACGGACGGTTTGGCTCCCGCGGTCGACGCCCATTCGCCGGGATTAAAAAGAGCACGGTGGGCGCCTCGCATTCTCCCAGCTATCACAAAGCTTCGCAAAACTGCTGGTGATTTGTGAATGTGGAGCCTTCATGGCTGCAAACGTGTGCTGGAATCATCAGAAAATCCGCTAACTGTGCGAAGATAATGAGCTCTCAAGCAAAGGGCGGCGCCCCGGCGGGTTTTAAGCAGTGAGCTTTTATCGTGACATTGAAGAGCACCGCGCCATGTTGTTCGACAAGGTGCGCAATACGCAATACGCCCGTGCCATTAAGGCAGCCATTACGCCTGGCTGCACGGTGCTGGATCTGGGTGCCGGACTGGGCATTCATGGCTTGCTGGCGGCAGCCGCAGGGGCGGGGAAAGTTATATTGCTTGATCCCTCGCCGGTGGTGGACCTGGGTATGGATCTGGCCCGCGATAATGGTCTGGCCGATCGGGTTGAAGTCATCCGCAAGCGTGTTGAAGAAGTGGATTCGCTGCCACCCGTAGATGTCGTCATTTCAGTTTTCACCGGAAATTTTCTGCTTTCCGAAGATTTACTGCCTTCGTTGTTTCTGGCGCGCGATCGTTTTCTGCGGCCAGGTGGTGCGCTGATACCCAACAGGGCGCGCATGCTCGTGGCTGCGGTTTCGGTTCCGCAATTCTACTCAACACACATAACACGCTGGTCCACGCCAATGCTCGGAATCGATTTTTCTCGAGCACGTCGATTTGCTGGCAATACGGTGTATTACCAATCGCTTCAGGAACTGGACGCAAAATTGTTAGGAGAGGCAACGGAACTGTTGGACATGGACTTTTCGACTTGCCAAATGGCGGAGTGCCACAGCAGTGTTGATCTGACAATGAGCGAGGCAGGCACCTGTCATGGGCTACTGGGTTGGTTCGATATGTTGCTTGGCGATACCTGGCTCTCGACCGGCCCCGGGGCTGCGCCGCTGCATTGGTCGGTGGCCTTCCTGCCGGTGGATCCCCCATTGGAGCTCGCTGCCGGTGACACGGTAGGTTTTGAACTCCAACGCCCACAGTTCGGGGAATGGACATGGACGGTCACGCACGGTGGACGTCAGCAGCGTCACTCAACTTTTCAGGCCAATATCATGGATCTGGCACAATTGAGGAAGCTGATGCCCGAGTCATCCCCTGGGTTGGGAGAAAGTGGCGAGTTGGCTCTGCACGTATTGTCCTGCCTGGCGGAAGGAAGCAGCGTGGGGCAGATTATCGAATCTGCACATCAGACGTTTCCACGTCAGGCAATACATAAATTTGCTCTCGAGCAATTGGTTCGAGGCCTGGTCAAACGCTGGGGCGGAGAGCAAAGATAATGTCAAGGATTACAGTGATCAACAGGCTTTTGGCCGACTGATATGTACGTGTATTTGTCCAAAATCCTTCCACAACTGATATTGCCGGTCGGGTTAATTCTTCTTTTCGGCGTGCTTGCGCTGATATTCGCGTTGATTGCAAAGCGGCGACTCGGGTTCGCTTTTGGGTTCTTTGCGATGCTGTTGTTCTGGATAGCGTCAACCCCGATTGTTGCTGGCAGCTTGTACGGAAGATTGGAAGCCCGTTTTCCACCAGAACCCATGGAGTCCATTCCGGTCAGCAATTGCATCGTGGTGCTCGGGGGTGCCGTGGGATTGCCGGTATTCCCCAGGTTGGAAATGGAGTTGGGCGAGGCTATAGATCGCGTTTATCACGCAGCGAAGCTATATCGGGCTGGTAAGGGCGGCCGGGTGTTCGTGACGGGTGGCAATCAGCCCTGGTCTGAACCGGGGCCGAGCGAGGCGGCCCTGATTGGGGAATTGTTGGTCGAATGGGGTGTTCCTGCGGATGCGATCCAGCTGGAAGGGCTGAGCCGAAATACCCGGGAAAATGCCGTGAACATCAAACCCATGCTTGAAGCTGCAGGTTGCGAGCGATCGTTGTTGGTGACCTCAGCTGCGCATATGCAGCGCGCTGTGGCTGCGTTCAAAGCGGTGGGCCTTGCTGTTTATCCGGTTTCAACTGACGTTCAGGTAGCAAAGTCTGGAAATTACACGGTGATGCACTTTTTACCCGACGCGCGAGCTTTGGCATTGACGTCGGAAGCAATTCGCGAATGGATGGGGCAGAAGGTGTATGAGTGGAAAGGGTGGAATTAGTCTAAGTTGCCTCTGAGTGGATCCCGGATCACGCGCTGCGCGCTGTCCGGGATGACGTCTAGAAAAAGGGTACTGTTCGGGATGACGTCCAGACAAAGGGTACTGTTCGGGATCACGTCTAGAAAAAGGGTACTGTCGGGGATGACGGAAAGAAAAAGCGCCTACAGGGATGACGTCAAGAAACAGGTTGCTCGTTTCAATTACTTCATTCCGGGACACGCTTTGCGTGGGCTAGCCCCTGACTTGATCCGGGACCCCGAATCCATTCAGAGCAACTCGTTTATT
>JBGTHE010000065.1:0-1963 GCA_041746335.1 Lysobacterales bacterium
ATGGCGGTAAGAGATTCCGGTTCTGTCGGACGCAGCCGAGGGCCGACCGAGTGCAGGCGAAATGAGCGACAGGATGTCGCGAAAGGCCCGCCCGAGCAGGAGCGTTTCGGGCCGGTCGCCGGAACGACCGAGGACCGAGGGCAGCCCGAAGGGCCAAGGACCAGAACCGAAAGCTCTTACCGCCATCGGGCTGTTACAAGCTTTCACCGGCAGGCGGAGTTAAGGTTCTTAGCTAGTAGCACAGGGCCCGAAAATTACTCAAGGGAAATAGCAGTTAGTGAGCATAAACTAACGCGACGGTAAAACATGCCGCGAATTGGGTTGGCCCAGAGGCCGCAGGAACTGGCCGAACATTTCGTAGCTGAGGCTGATCGACTGGCCGATCAGCTGGTGTGTATCGCGCTTGATCGTTTCCGCATCCTTGCCACGCCCCATGTCGTTCAAATCCTGCTGGTACTCCGGGTAGTGCAGCCAGCGATTGATCAGGCGCTCGTCCAGCTCAAGATGAAATTGCAGGCCATAGGAATTCACGCCATAGCGAAAAGCCTGGTTCTCACAATCGTTTGATTGGGCCAGGTGAATGGCGCCATCGGGCAGATCAAAGGTATAACCGTGCCACTGGAACACCGGCCTCGCAGTGGTGAGCGCACAAAACATGGGATCGGCCGCCGATTTGGCAGTTGGTTGAAGGTCGTACCACCCAATCTCCCAGTTTTTCATGGGTCGTACCGCGGCGCCCAAAGTATGGGCCAGGAGCTGAGCTCCCAGGCAGATGCCGAGCACAGGAATCTCGAGTTTCAAAGCCTGTTCAATGCAACGCATTTCCGTGCGCAAGTGAGGATACTGGTCCAGCTGATCCGGCATTTGCGGGCCACCCAGCACGATCAGACCCTGGTAGCGACTGACGTCCGGGTGTGCATCAGGCGTGCGGTGGAAATTGACATAACGGATTCGGTGCCCGCGATCACGAAGCATGGGGTCGAGAGTGCCCAAGGGCTCCGCAGCTACGTGTTGAAAAACCAGTACTTTGGACATTGGTCAGAGGCGCCTGCGTCAGGGGCGTATCTGGCCATCGCCGCGTATGACCCACTTGTAACTGGTCAGTTCGGCCAGAGCCATGGGTCCACGGGCATGTAGCTTTTGAGTACTGATGCCAATCTCGGCACCCATTCCGAATTGAGCGCCATCTGTAAAAGTAGTTGAGGCATTGGCATAAACGGCGGCGGCATCGACCTGCTGCAGGAATTTATCGATCACAACAGAATCCTTCGCAACCACAGCTTCCGAATGCCGTGAGCTGTAGCGATGAATGTGCTCCAGTGCTTCATCCAGATCGTTGACTGTTTTTATCGACATACGTAGCGACAGAAACTCCTGTCCAAAGTGTTCGTCTGCTGCGGGATGTAATGGGCCTGCATACCGGCCTTGCAATGCATCGAATGCAGCTCCATCGGCAAATACTTCTACCCGGAACGTTTCTCCCAGCTGTTGCATCAGTCGAGGCAGCTCGGGCAGCAGTTTCTGATGTATCACCAGAGTATCCAATGCGTTGCAGACACTGACCCGGCGGGACTTGGCATTGGTAATAATGGCTGCCGCTTTTCCCAGATCCGCAGAGGCATCAATGTAGGTATGTACGATGCCAGCACCCGTTTCAATCACCGGGATGCGGGCGTTATCACGCACAAAGTCGATCAGGCCTCGCGAACCGCGGGGGATTGCCAAATCAATCAGGCCAGTGGCCTGAAGGATATCTGTCAGATATTCACGTTCCGAGGGAGCCAAATAAACAACTGACGGATCAAAACCCTGTTCCGCCAATACTTCATGCATCATTCTGACAGCCACCGTATTTGTTTCGTGCGCATCACGGCTTCCTTTCAACACACAAGCGTTCAGGGTTTTAAAGCACAGCCCGAACACATCAAAAGTCACGTTTGGGCGTGACTCGAAGATCACGGCA
>JBGTHE010000066.1:0-2385 GCA_041746335.1 Lysobacterales bacterium
AGGAAAGCAGCTCTGGTCCGGAAGTCTGGACCGCAGCGCAACCGATCTGTTTGCGATGCAGGATGAAATCGCGCAGTCGGTGGCAGACGCATTACACCTGGCACTGAATCCGCAGGAAAGCCAACAGCTGGCCGAGCATCAAACCGGAAGTCTCAGTGCCTACGATGCCTATCTGAAGGGCCGGTCGGACCTTGCGCTGCGAAGTCCAGACTCTTTGCGGAGTGCGGCTGACCACTTCCGCGAAGCGACCCGCCTCGACCCCGGCTTTGCGCTGGCCTGGGGCAGCCTTGCCGAAGCCATCTTCCTGTCCGCTACCTATGGACTTGACACGGCCAACTGGCCGGAACTCGCCCGTGAAGCCCGGGCGGCTGCCGGTGAAGCGCAGGCGCTTGATCCGGACAGCGGCGAACCGTGGCTGGCTCAGGCCTTTGTTGCCATGGGTGACAACCAATTCGGGGACGGCACTGCCTGGCCGCAAGCGCATCTCGTCACACTGCTCAGCAAGGCGGTTGAACTGAGCCCCAACAATCCGGTGGCCCTGAAAGCTCTTTCGAATTTTTTGGAGGCTCCCGAGGAGCAACTCTCTTTGTTGCAACGGGCAGCATTGATCGACCCCCGCTCGCCCATTATCCGCCAGAACATCGGCGCTATTTATATGAACCTGGACGACCCTGAAAGTGCTCTTCGCCATTTTCGCGAAGCCATCGCGATCGAGCCTTCGTTCAGCCTGGCTTACATGTCCATAATCGAAATGTACAGGGTGCAAGGAGAGCTTGACCAGGCAGCACGCTGGGCCCGCGCCATGTTCGAAGCCATGACCGGAGATCACCGTAGCTATTTTGAATATTCCACGGCGCTCAGCCAGTTGGGCGTATGGGATGAATTTGCGCGGCTGATGGATCGGAGTTCGCGCGTCCCCGAGTCGGCGGATCCGGACTGGTGGCGCCTGACTCACCGCAGGGCGGGCGTGCTCTATGGGCTCGCTACACGCGACTGCGGCAGGATTGTCGAGAGTATCCGCCAATTCAGGAACCCTGTCGAAGAAAACGGCACACCCTTCCCCGACGTCACGAAAATGACCGGCGGTGAACCAGCGCTGGTCGCCAGGGCCTTTTGCGAATGGATCGAAAATCGGCCGCAGGTGGGTGTGCATTTGCTGGAAGCGGGAATTCCCAATCTCAGTGAAGCCCGCACCAACAACATGCTGACCTGGGAAATTCGCACCAACGTTGTGTACGGCGCGCTGCTCAGAGCTATCGGCCGATCCGACGACGCACAACTCGCATTGACCGATTTCCTCGAACAAACTGCCGAGGCGGAGGTGGGGAGCGACGATGGGGTGGGTTTCGGCCGGTTTTATGCGCTTGCGGTGCTGGGCGAAACCGATGCGGCACTGGACGAACTTGAATACGTGATCGAGTCCGGTTACACCAATGACTGGTGGATGCTGAATCTGTTGGCACTCGATCCAGAATATGCCCGGCTTATGGAAGATCCTCGGTTTCTTGCCATCATGAGTAGCCTCGAAGCCCGGATCCAGACGATGCGCGAGAGCTACCTGGCAAATCCGGAGTTGCCCGAGGGCTTTAAGTGACTCCCGGAGGGGATCGCGACAAAGCGCCCCGTGCTCCAAACTCCGGGTGGATATTTTCGGCTGGCCCACTACCGGGCTTTCGCCACGCAGGATGCAAAACGCTGAACCTGAAAAATCAGGCTTCAGTCTTTTCTACGTGGTGTGGCGGCTCAGTATGCCGGCGTCTACGCCGCAAAGTGGCAGAGGACAGTCAGTTCCGATTGGGTGCTGCTGTCTGAAGTTTTCACTACCTTGAGCTGCGACGGACCTCCAGCAGCATGTCGAAGGCCCGATCCTATTCATTGATCTGCCGGAAGAGAAAGTAAAACGGGGCGAGAGTAACCACTCTGACCCCGTTTACATTTCAGATCTTGCTGCTGCTACCGTTGGAGGAAACGCACTGCCTCGCCACGTGAAAGCAAATCGGGCGCTGGTTTAACCGCCAACGCCCTTTAACTTTGCCGACTAGCTGTACCGCCGAAAGCCGACGATGCCCATACCCAGCATCAGCAATACCAGCAGCATCTTGCCGTACTGGCCGAGTGTCGGAATGCCTTCAAAGAACACGGTGTTGGTGATCACACAGCTATCACCATTGCCAGCGCTCACGACAAGGTTCTGACAGTCGTTATCGATCTCGACAGAGTCGTCATACACCCTTTCATCTACCCAACAGTGTGAGTCCGGATATTCCGGTATCACCTGGGCAGTAAAGACGTCGGAATCATCACCCTGGAAGCTAGTGCACCAAGTGTCTTCGACAACGCTGGCTGGCGCGTCGGCGATCTCGTAGCTGCAAAAGTTGCTGCCGC
>JBGTHE010000067.1:0-3228 GCA_041746335.1 Lysobacterales bacterium
TTTGTGGTTGTACCCGGAGCCGGATTGGGAGCGGGTGCGGGATGAAGTTACCGGCCTCAGTACCTTCAATCCGGGACATCGCAGTTTGCAGCGCCGCCTGGTAGGTAGCGCAACTGCGCTGGAGCCCGATGGGGCAAGTCGGATTCAACTGCCTCTGACGCTGAGACAGGTCACAGGTTTGGAAAAACGCGTGGTGTTGCTCGGGATGGGCAATCGTTTTGAAATCTGGAACGAAGCCATTCTGAACCAGAAGCGTGTAGAGGAAGAGCGCAGCCTGAGTGAGGCAGCGTCAGAAGAAATGAGCCGCCTGGTGCTGTGATAGTGCCGGCGGAGCAATAAGCAGGAAGTGCTGATTCGGCAAAATGAGAACTGATCAACACCAGCCAGTTTTGCTGGGGGAGGTGTTGGAAGCTCTGAATCTGGAAGCTTCAGGCCGCGAGAATGGAGTTTATCTCGACGGCACTTTCGGCAGAGGTGGACATGCCAGAGCCATTTTGGCGGGTTTGTCCGGGGAAGGCCGCTTGCTGGCCTTGGACAAGGATCCCGAAGCAATCGCTTCAGGATCGGAATTGATGGATGCAGATCCGCGATTCCATATTGCCCATGGCAGTTTTGCGGAAATGGAACGCTTTGTCCGTGATTGGGGACTGGAGCGAGGTCTGGAGGGTATTTTGCTGGATCTCGGAGTGTCCTCACCCCAACTGGACAATCCGGAACGGGGATTCTCCTTTATGGGAGATGGTCCACTGGATATGCGTATGAACCCATCACAAGGTGTATCGGCAGCAGAGTGGATTGCTACGACGCCAGAACGGGAAATAACCCGCGTGTTTTGGGAGTTCGGAGAGGAGCGCCACGCGCGCAGGATTGCCAGGAGCATCGTAATGGCTCGGCAGCAGGGACGACTGGAAACAACAGGCCAATTGGCGGCACTCATAGAACGGTGCATTGGTCGTCGGGAAAAAAACAAGCATCCAGCTACACGATGCTTCCAGGCAATCCGAATAGAAGTCAATAACGAACTGGCCGATTTGGCCATTGGGCTTGATGCCGCCATAAACGTGTTGTGCCCGGGAGGAAGGCTGGCAGTGATCAGCTTTCACTCATTAGAGGATCGCCTGGTCAAGCGGACATTTCGAGAAGCCGCACGACCAGGTAAGGTCCGTCGCAACATACCGGAGCACCCGGAAGCCAGGGCAATTGTTCAACTGGTGGGCAAGGCAACAGGTCCGTCGCTTGATGAACTCTCCGCAAATCCCCGGTCGCGAAGTGCTGTCTTGAGGGTTGCGGAGAAATTGGCTTGAATGTCCGTTTAGTCACCGTACTGATACTTCTTATCACCGTCATCGCCACCGCGCTGGGGGTGGTCTACACCCGTCACGAAAGTCGTGGTGTGGCTGTGCATCTGGGGGAACTCGAAGGTGTCCGGGATGAACTGATCGGAGAGTGGAGCCGCCTTCAGTTGGAGCAGGCCTGGTTGGCAGATGCAGGTCAGGTGGAATCAAAAGCTCGTCAGGAGCTGGGTATGCAGGATCCGGAAGAGACCCGCATCCTGGTGGTCAAACCTTGAGCACCGAAAAGAAAAACCAGGTTCCCATCAGTCGCCTGTACGGCTTTTTGCTGGCCTTCCTGTTGTGTTCCGTGGCTCTGGTAGCGCGTGCCGTCAATCTGCAGGTCATGGAAAGCGAGTTCTTGCAAGGTCAGGGCGAAGCCCGTTTCATGCGCGAAGTGGAAATTCCCACCAGGCGCGGTAATATCGTCGACCGGACTGGAGAACCACTGGCCGTCAGCACACCGGTGGATTCTGTCTGGGTTAATCCGACAGAGTTGTTGCAGTCACCGGAGGATATCGATCCTCTGGCTAAAGCATTGGATCTGAATGCCGATGAAATCGAGCGCCGCCTGAACCAGCGCTCGGGGCGGGAGTTTGTCTGGATCAAGCGTCGCCTCCATCCCGACGTGGCAGCAGAGATTGAAGCCCTGGAATTGCCAGGCGTATATCTGCAAAAAGAATACCGCCGCTTCTATCCGGCTGGCGAAGTCGCCGGGCATGTGATCGGTTTTACCAATATTGATGATGTGGGCCAGGAAGGGCTGGAACTGGCTTACAACGACTGGCTGCAGGGCAAGCCCGGCAGCAAGCGCGTGATCCGCGATCGCAAAGGTCGTACCGTAGAACATGTGGAAGTCATACGCGAAGCCGAACATGGGCACGAGCTGCGACTGACGCTGGACCGCCGCCTGCAATACCTGGCCTATCGCGAACTTAAGCGCACAGTGCTCAAGCACGGCGCCCGTTCGGGTAGTGTGGTGTTGCTGGATATCGCATCGGGTGATGTATTGGCCATGGCCAACCAGCCTTCATTCAACCCCAATCAACCCAGCCAGGACACCGACGGTTTACGCAATCGGGCCGTCACCGATGTGTTTGAGCCAGGCTCGGTGATAAAGGCCTTTTCAGTGGCGGCAGCGTTGGAAGCAGGCCTGGTTGTACCCGACACACCGATCGATACAACGCCGGGAACCATCAATGTATCGGGCCACACCATCAGTGATCATCATAATTACGGTCCTATCGATGTCACACGCATTATCACCAAGTCATCCAATGTGGGGGCCACCAAGCTTGCATTGCAGCTGAACCCAGAACAGTTGTGGAGCATCTACGACCGCTTTGGTTTCGGCGACGTCACCGGTGTTGGATTTCCAGGAGAATCAGCCGGAGTCCTGCGCAACCACCAGCGTTGGAGGCGGGTAGAACAAGCAACCTTGTCGTACGGCTACGGCCTCTCCACCACCACTTTGCAGCTGGCATCGGCGTATGCGGCGCTGGCCGACGAAGGCCGCATGCGTCGCCCCAGCCTGATCCGGGGCGCCAACAACCCTGTGGTATCTGTGATCGACCCGGTATACGCCCGTCAAGTGGCGGCCATGCTGGAAACGGTGACGGGTCCTGAGGGGACGGGCAAACAGGCGCGAGTCAAGCATTACCGGATATCAGGCAAAACCGGAACCTCACGCAAAGCCAGTGCCAGCGGATACGCCTCACGATATGTGGCTACCTTTGCGGGATTTGGTCCGTCCAGCAATCCCAGACTGGTGTGCATCGTGATGATCGACGACCCCAGCGATGGCCAGTATTTCGGCGGTGCCGTAGCGGCCCCGTTGTTTTCCACGGTAATGGAAGGCGCATTACGTCTGATGGATATTCCGCCGGATGACTTCGAC
>JBGTHE010000068.1:0-13586 GCA_041746335.1 Lysobacterales bacterium
GTGCTATCGATCACGGCCAGCAGATCGTGGCGTTTTGCCACCGCCGCAACGGCAGCCAGGTCCAGCACCGTGAGCAGGGGATTGGTGGGTGATTCAATAAACAACATGCGCGTGTTGGGCTTTACTGCCGCTTCCATGGCAGCCGGATCGGCAGCCACAAAGCTGTACTCGATACCCAGGCGCGTGAACTCGATGCAGATCATCGAATGCGTGCCACCGTACAAGCCTTCGAGGAAAACCACGTGATCGCCGGGGTTCAGAAGACCGTAAAGAATGATGTTGATGGCGGCCATGCCCGAACTGGTGACCAGCGCGCCCTCGGCATGCTCCAGCGCGGCCAGTTTTTCAGCCACAACACGGTTGTTATGCGTATTGAAATACCGCGGATAGCGCACTTCTGAATCATCCAGGTATTCGATGGCGCTGGAGGTGAAGATCGGCGTGTTCACACCGCCGAAATTGAGCTCTCTATGGTTTCCGGCGTGTACCGCAAGGGTGGCTTTTTTTCGAGTCGTTTTGTTCATGCATCAAAATCCTGTAAAAGTATGAAGCCGGGTCACAAGAGCTTTCTTAGCGCTGGCAACGGGGACAATAATAACTGGATCGCTGGCCGATCACCTTGCGTCGGATCGGGGTGCCACACTGGAAGCAGCCTTTACCCTCCTGCTCATAGACCAGCAGCTCCTGCGCGAAGTAACCGGGCTCGCCAGACGAGTTGGTAAAATCGCGCAGCGTGGTACCGCCGTGGCGGATGGCACGGCCGAGCACATCGCGTATGGCTTGGGCCAGTGCGTCATAGCGTGCGGCCGAGACCCGTCCGGCGGGGCGCGAGGGGTGTATGCCGGCCATGAACAGGGCTTCGGAAGCGTAAATATTACCTACTCCCACCACCACCTTGCCGTTCATGATGAAATTCTTCACGGCAACGCTCAGTCCGCGTGATCGCTGCCAGAGATGCAGGCCGCTGAAGTTGTCGTCCAGTGGCTCCGGCCCGAGATCTTTCAGCAGGGGATGTTGCAGGACGGGTTCGTCCCACCACAGCAGCGCGCCGAAACGACGCGGATCGTGATAGCGGATGCAGACATCCGAGGCCAGCACGATGTCGAAGTGATCGTGCTTTTTGGGTGGTGTGCCAGCCTCGCAGATGCGCAATGATCCGGACATACCCAAGTGGACCAGCAACCCACCGCGAGGCAAACCGCCGCCGTCCAGGGTTATCAGAATGTACTTGGCGCGCCGCCGTAAGGAGCCCACCCTTTGTCCCACGGCTTGCTGCACCTCTATGGGAACCGGCCAGCGCAGGGACGGATTACGTACCACCAGCGCGTCGATACGCTGACCTTCAAGTGCAGGCGCAATTCCACGCAGGGTGGTTTCGACTTCAGGTAATTCAGGCACGTTAGGGCAGCTCGTCGTTTACGGGGTCAATTGCGGGGCCAGCAGAGTGCCAGAGTAAACCAAAATTCCAGCGAGGCAATTCAATTTTGCTCTGGCACTTTACGGTGACCTCAAAACCGGACGGCCAGATTGCGGGCAAAAAAAACCCGCCGAGCGGCGGGTCGTTTTACGGTGGTGCAAATTAAGACTTGCTTGCCAAGCCTCTTTTCTTAGGGAAACTCCGTGGTCGAAGTCTCTTTCGGTAAATCCAAATAAATCAGGTCAAATTAAATCAGGCCAATAAAATCAGGGCGGGTTCGATTACTTGATTTTGCCTTCCTTGTAGGGAACGTGCTTGCGGACTATCGGATCATACTTGCTCATTTCCATTTTCTCGGGCGTATTTTTCTTGTTCTTGTCGGTGGTGTAGAAATGTCCGGTTCCAGCGCTGGAATTCAGACGAATTTTTTCACGTGCACTCTTGGCCATGCTGCTCTCCTTAAACCAGATTCAGACTTTTTCGCCGCGCGAACGCAGGTCTTTTAGCACCACGTCGATGCCTTTCTTGTCGATGATGCGCAAACCCTTGGCAGAAATCCGCAGGCGCACCCAACGGTTCTCACTCTCCACCCAGAAACGATGGTGGTGCAGGTTAGGCAGGAAGCGTCGCTTGGTCTTGATATTGGAGTGCGACACGTTATGACCGGACATGCGGCCTTTTCCGGTGACTTGGCAAATTCTTGGCATGGGAAATACCTCATATGTATCGGTAAAAATCAGCCGCACTTTATACCTCAAGCCACCGGAGCTTGCAAGCAATTCACCAAAAATGGGGGTCAGATGTTACAGTCCCACGATTAAAGCATCCCCTTGGCTGCCATGGACACGGGCGCCCCTTCACCGATCACGAAATGATCCAGCAGGCGGATATCCAGCAGCGCCAATGCTTCCTTGAGTCTGCGGGTAATGACCTGGTCCGCCAAACTGGGTTCACCGATCCCTGAAGGGTGGTTGTGCGCCACAATCAGCGCCGCTGCCCCGTGCTTCAGGGCTTTTTCTGCCACCACCCTTGGATAGACGGTGGCGCCATCGATGGTGCCGTGGAATAACTCTTCAAACGCGATCACCCGGTGGCGGGTATCAAGAAACAGACAGGCGAAAATCTCATGTGGCGCATCGCGCAGCACTGACTTGAGATAAAGTTCGGTCGCTTGCGGGCTTTCCAGTGGTTCGCCTCGAACCAGACCCTGTTGCAGATATCGGCGGGATAGCTCCATCACCGCAGACAACTGGGCCGATTTCGCCGGGCCCAGGCCCGGCTGTGCCTGCAAAGCCTGCTGATCGGCAGCTAACAGGCCACGCAGGCCACCAAAGCGGGCCAGCAGGTTTTGGACCAGTGAATTCAGCGGCATGGCAGCTGATCCGGTGCACAACAGTAAGGCCAGTAACTCACCATCGGACAAAGCTCGCATGCCCTGGCTGGCCAGTTTTTCACGGGGTGCTATGGAAAGTTGCATCGGTATCGCCCTGCTACAAGAAACCTGAAGTGCAGTGTTATTCGCCGGGCGCCAGCCGGATAGAGGAATAAAGCCGGAAGTTTGTAGGGCATTGCAGTGAGCAGGCGGGCAGCTTTCAGGCAACAGGCTTGCTATCATGAGCTGGTCATTCTGTTATGTACCGCTGAAACGCTGGAACCATCAGAGTTTGCGAAACACATGTTGAATTCTGCCAGGACTATAAGAATCAGTACAGCACGCCGCAACACAGGGAAAAAAAGCCGTGAGACCCATCCAGATCAAAGCCATTGACCCGCGGCTGGGAACCGACTTTCCATTGCCCGATTACGCTACTGAAGGCTCGGCGGGAATGGATCTGCGTGCCTGTCTGAACGAGCCCCTGGTGCTGGCTGCGGGACAGACTGAACTGATACCCACGGGTTTTGCCATGCACATGGGCGACAGCGGGCTTGCCGCCGTCATATTGCCGCGGTCCGGTCTCGGCCATAAACACGGCATTGTTCTGGGTAACCTGGTGGGTCTGATCGACAGTGACTATCAGGGTCAGGTGTTTGTCTCCTGCTGGAACCGATCGGCTCAGACGTTCACCATTGAGCCTGGCGACCGCATTGCTCAACTGGTGTTTCTGCCCGTAGTCAGGGCAGAGTGGGAATGCGTTAAGGATTTCGAACAATCACAGCGCGGTGCTGGTGGCTTCGGGCATACCGGCCACGGTTAATCGAGGTTGAGCTGGGCTGAATTGGCCTGACCATCGTTTGTGCAGCCGGCACTCAGGTGGTTGTTGGCGGGACTGAAAAGAGAAAGGGAATGGAATCGAACAAACTGGACAAACTCAAACTCGACTTTGAGGAGAGGCTCGAGTCCATGGGCGAGTTGCGTGTCTCCTCTGGGGTTCTGGGTCTGATGGGATTGCTGGCAGTACTGCTGGTGGTCACCGCTCTGTGGTTGAGTTTCAAAGATCTCGCGGGAGTGCGGGCATTCAACCGAACCACCGAACAGAGCGAGCAGTCTTTCAAACAATTGAGTGGGATTGCCGATGAGCTGCAGGCGCTGGTGACCGACGCCCAATTGCAGCAACTGGCTTTACAAGCGCTGGAGCAGAGTGGTGCCAGGCCCGCGTTGCTGGCTTACGCCACAAGCAAGATCAAAGAAGTAAAAGAGGTACAGCTCTATCCTCCTGATCTGGAGACATTTGATCCTCTTGCGCACGGTAATAATGGCTTCGCCTTGCTGGAAATGTTGCGCCAGGCGGGTCAGGGTGGAAATCCGCCGTTGCAGATTCATGGCAGCCTGCAGCCCCCGATGCTGATGGAAGCCGCTGCCTTGCATCAAGCCGATGAAGTGCGCGGTTTCGTGGTGCTGCTGGTGGATCCAGCCTTTGTGCTCGATCGCTTCAATCCGGATGTTTCCGGCAGTTACATCACATTGACCCAGTACAACGGTCGTCAACCGGTGACTGAGCTCAAGAAAATCGGCACAGAGAACCACGCTGAACTTTCGCCCCAACGCATTCCGGTTGCCGGCACGCGATTCCGCCTCGAAATGCCGATGGTGGCCTATACCAATCTCCTCGGCGTGGGCACGCTATTGCTGATGATGGTGGTTGGAGGTCTGCTGCTGCTGGGAGTGCTGTTCTTCTACCGCAAGAACCAGGCCTGGGAGTTGGAGCGCACTACCCGCAAGCTGGAAGCCAAGGAAAAGGCCTATCAGGACAATCTGGTTGCAGACCAGCGCGATGCGGAAAATCGTGCCAATGAGGCACCTTACCAAGCCCCGGAATCCGGCACTGCACAGACGCCAGGCAACTCCCCCACCGCGATACAGGAGCCCCCACCCATGCGCTTACGTTATGACCTCGCTGACCGTGTTCAGGCCCGCACGGACAGCAATGCCGTCGAGCTCAAAGCAGAAATTTTCCGGGCTTATGATATTCGCGGAATCGTTGGCAAAACCCTGGACTCAGGCATTGCCACTCTGGTCGGTCAGGTACTGGGCAGCATGGCCCTGGAGAAAAAGGCTGGGCCAGTGGTGGTGGCACGCGATGGACGTTTATCCGGCCCTGATCTGGTCAGAGGTATGATCGAAGGCATCACCTCCAGCGGTTGTGATGTGCTGGATATCGGCATGGTACCCACCGGTGTGCTCTATTACGCCGCCTTTGAACATGCCCAAGGCACGGGTGTGATGATCACCGGTAGCCATAATCCTCCCGACTACAACGGCCTCAAGATCATGTTGGCGGGTGATACCTTGTTCGGTGACCAGATCAAGGAAATTTACCACCGTATTACCCGCAACGAAGTGCTCAGCGGCTCAGGCAGCGTGAAGAAAAAAGATGTGGTGTCTGAATATCGGCAGCGCATTGCCGGCGATATCCAGCTGGAACGGCCATTGCGCGTCGTAATCGATTGCGGCAACGGTGTGGGTGGAGTCTGCGCTGCCGATGTCTTGCGCGATATTGGCGCTGAGGTATTACCACTGTTCGACGAAGTGGATGGCACTTTTCCCAATCACCATCCCGACCCCAGTGACCCGGAGAACCTCAAGGATCTGATCGAGTCGGTGCGGCTGATGAATGCCGATATTGGCCTCGCACTGGATGGTGATGCCGACCGGTTGGGTGTGGTCACGCTGGGCGGCAACATCATTTACCCGGACCGGGTGATGATGTTGCTGGCGCTGGATGTGCTGGACCGGGTACCTGGTGCCACCATCATTTATGACGTCAAGTGCACAGGACATCTGGCCAAGGTGATCGAAGAAGCAGGTGGCAAGGCGGTGATGTACAAGACCGGCCACTCGCTGATCAAGGCCCGCATGAAGGAAATCGGTTCGCCTTTTGCAGGTGAGATGAGCGGACATTTCTTTTTCGGTGAAGGCTGGTATGGGGTGGACGATGGCATTTACGCCGCCGCGCGGCTGCTGAAAATCCTGGCCGGTAGCGAAGCACCCCCCGAAGCCATACTCAACTCACTCCCGACGAGCTACAGCACGCCAGAACTGAAAGTGGAGATGCAGGAAGGTGAGAATCATGCCTTCGTCGACGCACTGCAAGCCCAGGCCCGTTTTGAGGGTGCGAAGGTGAGTACCATCGATGGTGTTCGCGCCGATTTTGCGGATGGCTGGGGGCTGGTCCGGGCCTCAAACACCACGCCCATCCTGGTGGTGCGATTCGATGGAGAAACAGAGGAAGCGCTCAAGCGCATCAAGAATGTATTCCGCGCACGCATGTTGGCGGTCAACCCGGATCTGGACTTACCCTTTTGAGTGAATTTCACTGAATCGAGTGTTGTTGGCTTTCAACAAACCATTTGGGGTGCTCAGCCAGTTCACTGATACCGCGGGGCGCAGCACGCTTGCGGAGTTCATACCGATAGCCAGTCTTTACCCGGCAGGCCGCCTGGATAAAGACAGTGAAGGTCTTCTGTTGCTAACTGACGATGGAGCCTTGCAGCATCAGTTGGCGCACCCGCAGAAGGGCAAACACAAAACCTATCTGGTGCAGGTCGAGGGCCGGGTCACTGAAACCCGACTCACTGCCCTGCGGCGAGGCATCAAGCTGAATGACGGGCCCGCGAAAGCGGTGACTGCCGAGCTGTTACCGCGTAAGCCTGGTTGGTTGTGGGCGCGACAGCCGCCCATACGGGAGCGGCTGCATATTCCTACCAGTTGGCTGGAAATCGTCCTGGATGAGGGGCGAAACCGTCAGCTGCGGCGTATGACTGCGGCGGTGGGACTGCCTACGCTTCGACTGATCAGAACCGCGATTGATGAGCATCGCCTGGCTGGCCTGCAACCGGGTGAGTACCGCGAAGTGCTTGTCGATTAAGCGTTCAGGCCAGGTCAAACGCTGTCGAGGCCAGTATTCGGGCCGGTATCAGGGCTGGCATTCGGGCTGTTATTCGGGCTGCTATTCGGGCAGCACTTTGGACGGCATTGGGCCGCCCACTGTTTTTCTACGTATGATTTCGTATAATCAATCGGCATTTGCAGCGAAACCAGGGAGCCGTGAGTCACCAACCCCATCAACCCTTGCTGTGCAGAGCAAACGTTCCGGAGAACAGACATGCCATTTCCCCAATTTATAAAATCGAACCCAATGAACAGCCCTAAACATCGTTTGACGCTGCGGGCTGGGCTGCTGGGCGTAACCGCGGCGCTAATTTCGGCCCTGGCTGTTGCCGGCCAGGAGCATGGTACTGCGCATCAGGCCAGAATCATTACGGGCAATGAGAAGCCCGCCGAATGTATTTCGTCTGTTCATGTGAATACCATCGATGGGAAACAGGTTTATGTTCAGCCCTTGGGCTTTGACATCGAGCCGGGTACACATACGCTGATGGCACGGGCAGTAGTAAACACCTCTTTCTGTGCAGCGGTTGGGCCTGGGACAAACCGGGATAAGGTTGAACCCCTGGAAGCTGAGTTTGAAGCAGGTAAAACTTACTATGTGGGATACGACCACAGCTCGGCCAACCGGCGTGACTGGAAACTGGTGATCTGGAATGTCGAGGGCTGAGCGCGAAATGGCGGCACATCCTTATGCCGCGGAAACTCTGAGTAAATCAGAGTTTCCCTAGGCGACAGAAACCCTGAATCGCTCAGGGTTTCAACTTTCCGGAACCTACCCGCTTAATAAGCGCAGTCGCGATAGATCGGGTCCACCGATTGTTGCCATTCGCCGTGATAGCGCTGAAGCTTCAGATCAGCCGGAGACAAGCCGCTTTCAGCCGTCTTGAGCAACGGCGCCAGGAAACCGGTTTCATCGTCACCTGAGGAATTCAGCCGCCGGCGGGCACTGAGGCCGTTGCCTGCAAGCTCCAACAATTGACTCGCCAGGGATTGCACGCTGCGGCCATGTACGGTGGCCTTCAAACCTTGCCGCGGTACATCGTGGCGCAGCTGCAGCCGTTCTTCCATGGTCCAGTTGTGAGTCAGGTCCCAGGCTGCTTCCAGTGCCGGTGCGTAATACAAAAGGCCAGCCCAGAATGCGGGCAAGGCACACAACTGGCCCCACGCGCCGCCATCGGCGCCGCGCATTTCCAGAAAGCGTTTCAAGCGCACTTCGGGGAAAGCGGTAGTGAGATGATCTTCCCAATCCTTGATATTGGGCTTCTCACCCGGCAAAGCCGGTAACTTGCCCGCCATAAAATCACGGAAGGACTGGCCAGATGCATCCACGTACCGACCTTCGCGATACACAAAATACATCGGTACATCCAGCATGTATTCCACGTACCGCTCGAAACCCATACCGTCTTCAAACACAAAGGGCAGCATGCCTGTGCGGTCGGGATCGGTATCTTCCCAGATGCGCGTGCGGTAGCTGATATAGCCGTTGGGTTTGACTTCAGTAAACGGTGAATTGGCGAACAGCGCGGTGGCGATGGGTTGCAGCGCCAGAGCTACGCGGAATTTCTGCACCATGTCGGCTTCTGAGCCAAAATCCAGGTTGACCTGCACCGTGCAGGTTCGGGACATCATGTCCTGCCCCAGGGTGCCCACCTTGGCCATGTAGTTGCGCATGATGCGATAGCGTCCCTTGGGCATCCACTGCATATCATCGCGAGTCCATTTGGGCAGGAAGCCCATGCCCATGAAGGCAATGCCCAGCGGTTCGGCAATGGTCTTCACCTGCTTGAGGTGGGTGTTCACCTCCAGACAGGTTTCATGCAGGTTATCCAGAAGGGCGCCGGACAACTCCAGCTGACCACCTGGTTCCAGGGTAATGGAAGCGCCGGTTTTATCTGTCAGAGCAATCGGCACGCCATTTTCCAGCACCGGCTCCCAGTCGTATTTTTCCGCCAGGCCCGTGAGGATGGCCCTGATGCTGCGCTCGCCTTCATAGGGCAAGGGGCGCAGGTCATCCTTGGTATAGCCGAACTTCTCATGTTCGGTACCCATGCGCCATTCCGCCTCGGGCCGGGAGCCGCTGGCCATGTACTCAAGCAAATCATTGCGGTTTTCTATCGTCCGGGGGGATTCCTGCGGCATCGTTGAATGTCCTGATTTTGCTTTTTGTGAAAATATGACGCATGCCACACAGGTAAACGCATGCAATGGTTTCTATAGGCTAGGATACACGCTGCTCAAGCAGTGAAACAGCAGGACCCCGGCATGCCCAACTTTGTAAATCGTCAGACTGTCCTGTCTTTCCCGCGTTGGCGTTTGGGGCGTTGCCTGGCTGGCCTGTCCTGCGCCCTGATTTTGGGCCTGAACCCGGTGCTCACAAGCTCAGCGCAGGCTGAAACTTTACGTCGTGGGCTGGGGCCGGAACCCGATTCCCTTCACATACATCGCGCCCAGGGGCTGGCAGCCGTGAATCTGCTGCGCGATCTGCGTGAAGGGCTTACAACTTTTAACGAGCAGGGTGAGCCCGCGCCGGGCGTCGCAGCTGCCTGGGAGCTGCGTGAAGGTGGGCTGCGCTGGATTTTCAGTTTGCGCGAGGATGCGCGTTGGTCCGATGGCAGTGCGGTGACAGCAGACGATTTTGTGCGAGGCTGGTCGCAGGCGCTTTCACCCGCCTCGGCAGCTGTCAACGCCGCTTTGCTCAAAGATGTCTTCAATGCTGAAGCGGTGCTCAAAGGTGGAATGAACGCCACCGACCTGGGCATAAAGGCCATTGAACCGTTCACGCTGGAAGTGCGACTGCAGCGACCCGTGCCCTGGTTGCTCGAATTGCTGGCTCATCCGGTCAGCTATCCCCTGCACAATCAAGACGCGGAAAACATGCGGGCTGCGCCGGTCAATGGGCCTTACCAGATCGCCGAATGGATGCCCCGATCGGTCATTCGCTTGCGGGCCAATCCGCATTTTCATTCGGCCGATGATGTGTATTTCAAACAGGTGGAATATTTCCCGATTGAAGAGGCGAGTACAGAGCTGGCGCGCTATCGTGCGGGTGAACTGGATATCACCGAGACCATACCGGCCGGCCGTTTTGAGTGGTTAAAAGAAAATCTGCCGGATGATCTGCGCATCAGTCCTTATCTGGGAAGCTTCTGGCTAGGACTGAATATGAACAACCCTGTGCTTGGGGGTTCCGCCGAGTTGCGTCGGGCTTTAGCTTTGGCGGTCGACCGGGCCACACTGGTGCGGGTTGTTCTGGGCGCAGGCGAACTCCCGGCCTTTGGTGTGGTCCCTCCCGGTATGGTGGGCTATGAGCCGCAGGGCATGCCTTTGGCCGATGCCAGCCAGGCTGAACGTGAAAGTGAGGCGAAACGCCTGTTGAAGCTGGCTGGGACCGGTTCGCGCCCACCCTTGCTGCAATTGCGTTACAACACCTCCGGGGTTCACCGCCGGGTGGCCATTGCAGTCGCCGCGATGTGGAAGCAGGTGCTCGGCCTGAACACCGAGCTGATCAACGAGGAGTGGAAAGTTTTCGTGAACAACCGTCGGCTCGGAATAGTTACGCAGATATTCCGCGGTGGGTGGATAGCGGATTACGCCGATGCTACCAGCTTTCTCGAGCAGTTCGAAAGCGACAGTGAGCTGAATGCCACTTTTTCTGCGGATCCCGAATACGACCAATTGATGGCATCTGCCAGGCTGATGTCAGGACCTGGTCGCCTGCAGCAACTGCAGCAGGCGGAAAGCCGTTTGCTGGAAATCCAGTCAGTAATTCCCTTGTATTATTACGTTTCCCGGCATCTGGTCAAACCCGTAATTGCCAACTACACGGACAATATTCGTGACATTCATCTGTCACGCTATCTGAGCAAAGAACCCGGCATGGAGAGTTGGTGAGTTTCGTGCGGAAATCGCCAGGCAACCTCATGGCTAGCATGCTGGCCAGCTTGTTGGCTGTGGTGGTCCTGGCTGCCTGTGGCGAGCGGTCCTCGCAGCCAGAGGCCAATGCCCGGCAGCGACCGCAACCGGTAGAACCGGTGTTGCTGGAGGGTCGGCCGGCACCGGAAGTGCTGGATGAAAACCAGGTGTTGAGGCGCGGTAATGGTGAGGAGCCCCGGACCTTGGATCCGCACCTCACGCAGGGCGTTCCGGCTGCCAATATCTTACGAGATTTGTTTGAAGGCCTGACCACTGAGGCGCCGGATGGCGACATTATTCCGGGAGCAGCGGTGCGCTGGAACATTTCAGCCGATGGCAAGGAATACACTTTTTACCTGCATCGTGACCTGAAGTGGTCCAACGGCGATGATCTCAACGCAAATGACTTTGTGTACAGCCTGCAGCGCAGTGCGGATCCTGCTACCGCTTCCAATAACGCCAATATGCTGCTGCCCATTGTGAATGCGGCGGAGGTCATCAGCGGGCTCCTGCCGCCGGAGCAGTTGGGTGTAACCGTGTTGGATGATTACACCCTGCAGATTCACCTGGTGGATGCCACACCGTACTTCCTCGGTTTGCTCACCCACCCTATCGCCTATCCGGTGCACAAGGCCAGTGTGGAAGAGCTGGGCGACCGATTTGCCCGTGAAGGCAACCTGGTGTCCAACGGTGCTTATATATTGCAGCGCTGGGACCCTCGCGCACAGATTGTCCTGATCCGGAATCCTTATTATCGGGAAGCAGAAAAGTCGCTGATGGACACAGTGGTTTACGTGCCGATTGAAGACCTCAACGGCGAAATCAACCAGTTCCGGGCGGGTGAGCTGAACTGGACCTACGAGGTGCCGAACAATCAGTTCAGCTGGCTGCAGAAGCACTATTCACAGGAGCTGGTGGTGAGTCCGTGGCTGGGTTCTTTTTACTTCGGCTTCAATCTCAGCCGGGAACCCTTTATCGAAAATCCCGATCTGCGTCGCGCGTTGGTGCTTGCGATTGATCGCGAAGTACTGACGGAGAAAGTCACTCAGTTCGGTGAGGAGCCTTCTTTCGCGCTGGTTCCACCGGGCATTGGCGATTATCAACCCGCCATTCCCGAATACGCCGGCTGGACCCAGCAGCAACGGCTGGAAGAAGCGCGACGGTTGTATGAACAGGCGGGTTACTCCACCGAGAATCCCTTGCGCACTGAAATTCGTTACAACAGCAGCGAGAACAACAAGAAGCTGGCCCTGGCTGTGGCCTCAATGTGGAAACAGGAACTGGGAGTTATTGCAACGCTGGTGAATGAGGAACAGAAGGTGTTTTTGCAAAACCGCGAGCAAAAGGCCCTGACCGAGGTTTTCCTGGGTGGTTGGACCAGCGACTACAACGATCCCTACAGCTTTCTCGAGTTGTTCCGAAGTGGCGAGGCCAGGAATGATTTTGCCTACAGCGATACCAGTTTCGATGCCCTTCTGGAAGAAATAGCCAAAGAACGCTCGCCCGATCGCCGCAATCGTATGATGCGTGAAGCAGAACGTTTGCTGCTGGAGGATAATCCGATCGTGCCGGTTTATACCTATGTCAGCAAACGCCTGGTGGATCCCCATGTGCGGGGCTGGCAGAGCAATGTCATGGATCACCATTACAGCCGCTATATGTTCAAGCTCAAATCGCAAAGCAGCGAGCCGCCTTCTGCGCCAGAAGGAACAACGGATGGCCGGCCAGAAGAAGGTCAATCCAAGGAAGGTTGGGTAGAGCCAGCGCAACCAGAGGAGGTGCGTCCCGTGGAAGGGCAACCCCAGGAAGGTCAACCTGAGGAAGGTCAACCTGAGGGAGAGCACAACTGATGTCTGGTTTGGGGCGATTTGCGGCCAGTCGTCTGCTGGGCCTGGTGCCCACCTTGCTGATGCTGATCACCATCGCCTTTTTTCTGATCCGGGTGGCACCCGGTGGCCCCTTTGACAGCGAGAAAGCGCTTCCGGACGAAATCCGTCTCAATCTCGAAGCCAAATACCATCTCGACGAGCCTTTACTGCAGCAATATTTCCGTTACCTGGGGCAGATCATCACGCTGGATTTCGGCCCGTCGTTCCAATACAAGGATTGGACCGTCAACGAACTCATCGCTCTGGGCTTCCCGGTATCCCTGACCATAGGCGGTATGGCCATGCTGCTGGCGTTTTTCCTCGGCAGCCTCATCGGGATTATCGCAGCCATGCGACAGAACACGGCCACCGATTACACGGTCATGGGCCTGGCCATGGTGGGTGTTTCAATTCCCAACTTTGTCATTGCGCCTTTTCTGATACTGGGGCTGGCGGTATACCTCGGTTGGTTGCCTGCTGGCGGGTGGGAATGGTCGGCACAGTACATGGTGTTGCCGGTGATCACGCTGGCATTGCCCGTGATCGCCTATATTGCCCGCCTGATGCGCGGCAGCATGATTGAGGTGCTGCATAGCAATTACATCCGCACCGCGCGAGCCAAAGGTTTGCCGGAACATCTGATTGTATGGCGCCATGCCCTCAAGCCAGCCTTGTTGCCGGTGATTTCCTTTATGGGCCCGGCCACTGCCGGCCTGATCACCGGCTCTGTTGTGATTGAGCGGATTTACTCCATTCCCGGGCTGGGCAGTTATTTTGTGCAAGGCGCCTTGAATCGCGACTACACATTGGTGATGGGAGTGGTTATTTTTTACGGCGTGGTAATTGTATTGCTGAATTTCATCGTTGATTTGCTGTATGCCTGGCTCAATCCGAAGATTCGTTATGAGCAAGCATGAATGAATAGGGCAGAGCACGAAATGGCCAACGACCCTAATTCCGCCGCCATAGAGGATGCCTTTGCGGCGGCAATGGCCGGACCGGATATTCCCGGTCGCTCGCTGTGGCGTGATGCCTGGCACCGTTTGCTCAAGAACCG